>NZ_JBEXDT010000047.1:0-65400 GCF_040605905.1 Nonomuraea sp. NPDC005501
GCGCTCGCGGCCGTGCTCGCCCCGGCCGTGCTCGCCCCGGCCGTGCTCGCCCCGGCCGTGCTCGCTCCGGCCGTGTCCGGCCCGGCGAGAGCGAGGGCGCCCAGGAGCACCGTCGAGGCGGTGGCGGCGCAGAGACGGCGAGTCCTCATGGGGGTCCAATCGACGCACGTTGCTCGAAGTCGCCTCATGCTGGGTTCGCCCGGTCCGCCTGTAAAGGACCGCCCCCGGGGTGCGGGGGTCCCGTACCGCATGACGCCGGTAGAGGCGCGGGAGCCCGCACCGCGGCCGTGAAAGTTTCAGCGGCGCGCCGAGGTGGCGGACACGCCCCCGGCCGCCGCGTTGACGCCCCCGCCGCAGCTCCCTAGCGTGCGGGCCACCCGGAGCCTGAGGAGGCCGCGCGGCGATGAGGACGACGACGAAGGTCATGGCGGTGCTCATCACCCTCGCGGTGGCGGTCTGCGGCTGGCTCGCCTCCGCGCTCCCCACGTCGGCGGCGGCGCTGACCGAGGTGACCGGCTTCGGGGCGAACCCGACGAACCTCCGCATGTACGAGTACGTCCCGGCGAGCGTCACCGCGCGCCCGGCCGTCCTCGTGGCCGCCCACTACTGCGGCGGCTCCGGCCCGGCGATGCACTCCGGCACCGAGTTCGCGTCGCTGGCCGACCGGTACGGCTTCATCGTCGTGTACCCGTCGGTGACGCGCAGCAGCCTGTGCTTCGACGTCTCGACACCGGGCGCCCTGACCCACAACGGCAACAGCGACCCGGCGGGCATCGTGTCCATGGTCCAGTGGGAGATCCAGCACCGGAACGCCGACGCGGGCCGCGTGTACGCCACGGGCCTGTCGTCGGGCGCGATGATGACGAACGTCCTGCTCGGCGACTACCCGGACGTGTTCAAGGCCGGAGCGGCGTTCGCCGGCGTGCCGTTCGGCTGCTTCGCCACCACCGACGGCTCGATGTGGAACAGCACCTGTTCGAGCGGCAACCTCATCAAGACCCCGCAGCAGTGGGGCGACCTGGTCCGCGCCGCCTACCCCGGCTACACCGGGCCGCGCCCGCGCATGCAGGTCTGGTACGGCACGAACGACACCACACTGAACTACGCCAACTTCGGCGAGCAGCTCAAGCAGTGGACGAACGTGCTCGGCGTCAGCCAGACCCCGGCGCTCACCGACCACCCGCAGCCCGCGTGGACCCGCACCCGCTACGGCGGCACCGGCGTCACGGCCTCGGTCGAGGGGATCAGCGTCGAGGGCGGCACCCACAACATCCTGGTCTCCGGGATGGCCGCGATGGCCCTCGACTTCATGGGCCTCACCACGGGCGGGCCGACCCCCACGCCGACCCCCACGCCCACGCCGACGGTCACCCCCGCCCCGGGCGCGTGCCGCGTGGCCGTCACCACCAACGCCTGGAACACCGGCCTGACCGCGACGCTCACCGTCACCAACACCGGCACCGCGCCCGTCAACGGCTGGTCCCTGACCTTCACCCTCCCCGCCGGCCAGGCCATCACCAGCGGCTGGAACGCCACCTACAACCCCGCCACCGGCAAGGTGACCGCCGCCAACCTGTCCTACAACGCGACCCTGGCGCCCGGCGCCTCGACCAGCATCGGCTTCCAGGCCACCCACACGGGCGACAGCGCCAAGCCCACGGCGTTCACCCTCAACGCCTCTCCTTGCACGGTCGCCTGACGGGCGCGCATGTCAGGCGACCGTCAGCTCGCAAGCCACCTGAAAGCGGTATGACGGACATTGCGGTCAGCTACGAGAGAGAGGAACTCTCCATGAAGATCGCACGCCCCCTGGTGGCCCTGTCCGGTCTCGCCGCAGCACTCATCGCGTTCACCCCCGCCGCCCAGGCCGCCGCGACCACCCCCTGGGGCCCCTCCTACGCGCCGGGCCACGCGGCCAAGGCCCTCGGCACTCTGACCGCCTCCGGAGAGGACCACGCCGACATCCCGGCGGCCGACACCGTCAAGATCACCGGGAAGCTCACGGACTCCACCCGCGCCACCTCCACCTGCGGCTGGGCCGTCTTCCGCATCACGTACCGGGACTCCTCGAACAACCTGCCGTTCAAGCACCACAGCGTCCGCGACTGCTCGTACGGCACCCCGAAGCGGTTCTCCTTCAGCCACCACGACGTCTACCAGGTCGAGCTGAAGGTCTGCGCGCAGCCCAGCGGCGCCACCCGCCCCTCGGACACCTGCCTGTACGCGGGCACCTGGAAGGTCCTGTACCTGTCGAAGTAGGACCGGGTCAGGCCGTCAGGGAGTGGACGGCGCGGACCTCCGTCACGGTGAACTCGTCCACGATGTGCCGGTTCTGCACCAGGAACCCGACCAGGCCCGCCACCGCCTCCACGCCCCGCTCCGCGCGGGCCTGGCCCGTCAGCAGGAAGATCAGCGGAGTGGACGGCTGGTCGATCGCGAAGTGGCGGTTGTGGCGGTGCACATCGTGCAGGGCCCTGATCGGGATCGGTCGGGGGGAGGTGAACCACACCGCCACCTCCCACACCGGCAGCGCCGGATCCGCCTCGGCCTCCACGGCCTCCTGGTAACACGCGACACAGCCCTGCCCCGCGTGCCGGCCGTGGAGGCAGGTCCAGTGCTCGACGTCCGCCGGAAGCTGAGGGCGGGTGCCGAGGATGGCCGTCTCGGTCACGCGGCGCCGTGGCCGGGGTGTTGGGGATGAGGTGAAGTATTCGCTGATGATGCATCCTCGCGCGTCGTTGGCCGTACGGCCACCATACGCCCGGACGGGAGATTCGAGCGGATCTCGGCAGGATGATGACAGGTGTCCGGCCGGAGCCGTCACCCGCCGTGGGGTCGTTCTCCGTCCCCGCCGGCGCGGCGGGCCGTCAGGCGGCCGGGATCCGGCCAGTGCACGCCGTACGCCCAGCCCGCGGCCTCGAACCAGCGAATCAGCCGCGCGCTCGGGTCGAGCTGCCCCTTGAGTACCCCGTGACGCGCGCAGGTGGGCTCCACGTGGTGCCAGTTGTGCCAGCCCTCGCCGAGGGTCAGCATCGCCACCCACCACACGTTCGAGGAGCGGTCCCGGGTACGGAACGGCCGGTCGCCGAAGGTGTGCGCGACCGAGTTCACCGACCACGTGACGTGGTGCACCACGGCGTAGCGGACCAGCCCGCCCCAGAAGAACGCGGTCCACGCGCCCGCCCACGACATCGACCACAGCCCGCCCGCCACGGCCGGCAGCGCGAACGACAACGCCACGACCGCCGGATAGGCGGCGTCGAAGCGCCGCACGTCCGGATCGGCCAGCAGGTCGGGCACCCAGTGCCGGGGGCTGGAGCGCCGGCGCGCGGTCCAGAACCAGCCCACGTGGGCGTGCGCCATGCCACGCAGCAGGGCCAGGCCGTCGTCGCCGTAGCGCCACGGCGAGTGCGGGTCGCCCTCGCGGTCGGCGTACTTGTGGTGACGCCGGTGCTCGGCCGTCCACAGGGTGACCGGGCCCTCGACCGCCATGCCGCCGGCCAGCATGAGCGCGACGCGCAGCGGCCTGCGGCACCTGAACGCCCGGTGGGTGAACAGCCGGTGGTAGCCGATGGCGATCCCGAAGATGCTGACCAGGTACATCACGACCGCGATGACCACGTCCCGCGGCCCGATGCCCCATCCCCAGACGGCGGGCACGGCGAGGCCCAGCAGCAGCACGGGGAGCACCACGAGGACGACCAGGTAGACGGTCCGGCGGCCGGTGGTGACCGTCACCGTCTCCGCCGTGCCCGAGCCCGTGCCCGAGCCCGGCTGCGGGATGGCCGACGAGGTCACGCTACCTCCCATGATCGCTAAGACGGATGCGGCTCCTCATTGAACGGCCGCCTCCCCGGATCCCGGCAATGGCTCCGGAGTGACGTTCCCGTCACTTAGTGGAGTCATAACACTGCACACCGTAGCCATGAGCCGGTGGGCCGTCCCTGTCTAGATTGTGGCTACACAACGTGATGATCTCTGTTCGCTCCGGCTTCAGACGGAAGGGTCCACGCATGGGTGCTGTCGGTCAGACGACCACGGGCGGCTATCTGGAGAGGTACGACGAGGCGCTGGCCCGCGACCCGACGTCCGCGTTCGGCCTGGTCCGCGAGTGGATGCGCACGGACTGGCGCGCCCTGTTCGCCGAGCTCCGCGAGCGGCGGCCGATCTTCGTCACGCCCGCCTTCACGGTCGTGACCCGCTTCGCCGATGTCACCGAGGTGCTCTCCCGCGAGTCGGTCTTCTCGGTGCGCGCCTTCGCCCCGCGCCTCGACGCCGCGCTGGGCGGCCCGTTCATGCTGGGCCGGGACGCCACGGCGATGAACTGGCGCGACAAGGGCCTGATGCGGGTCATGCTCGACCCGGGCGACGTGGACGGCGTGCGTGAGGTGGCCGGGCGCCTGGCCGACGAGGCGCTGGACGCCGCCTGGCCGGACGGCCGCGTCGAGGCGGTCCACTCGCTGTTCCGCCACGTCGCGCTGGGCGTCTGCGCGGAGTACTTCGGCTTCCCCGGCCCCGACGCGCAGACGCTGTCCCGGTGGACCCGGGCCATCGTCACCGACGGCTTCGCCAACTTCCTCGGCGACCCGGACATCCAGTCCGCGTCGGTCCAGGCGGGCGCGGAGATGACGGCGTACCTGCGCGGCCGGCTCGCCGAGCTCAGGGCCGCGCGGCTGGCGGGACACGACCTGCCCGACACCGTCTTCGGCCGGCTCGCCGGCACCACCCTGCCCGCCGGGATCGGCGTGGACGACGAGCGCGTCGTCGTCAACATGGCCGGCCTGCCGCTGGGCTTCGTGGAGAGCGCGCCCGGGGCCATGGCCGAGGCGGTCGAGCAGCTCCTGCTGCGCCCGCCGGTGCTGGCGCGGGCCGTCGAGGCGGCCCGCGATCCCGACCGCTTCGACGGGTACGTCTGGGAGGCGCTGCGGTTCAACCCGTTCTTCAAGCTGCTTCCCCGGCTGTGCGAGCACGACCACGTCCTGGCCGCGGGCACCCCGCGCGCGACGCCGATCCCCGCGGGCACGTTCGTGCTGGCCGCGCCGGCCTCGGCCATGTTCGACGCGGACGTGGTGGCGGAGCCCGACGAGTTCCGCCTCGACCGGCCCGGCCACCAGCAGCTGTTCTTCGGCCACGGCCACCACGCCTGCCTCGGCGTCCATCCCGCCAGGGTCGTCGTCTGCGAGGTCCTGCGCCGCCTGCTGCTGCGCCCCGGTGTGCGCCTGCTGCCACCGCCGGAGGGCCGGGTCACCCGCTCCCACGGGATCTTCCCCGACCGCTTCGTCCTGGGGCTCGGCCCCGAAGGGCAGGAATGATGACGACGGCACGGACCATCGCCACCGACGGGGCCGTCAACCGGCTCAGGTTCCTGGCGCTGACCAACGGCCGGCCGTTCTGGGACCTCGTCCAGGCCGTCCAGCCCCTGCGGCGGCGCCTCAACGCCTCGCTGATCGACCACGCGATCCGCGAGATGCCCCCACGGCCCGAGCCGCTGAGCACCATGGCCGGCTACACGTCCTGGGCCTCGCTGACCGACCGCACCTACAGCGGCAGGCACCTGCCCCCGGCCGCCGCGTCCGAGGACGGCCGGCCCAGCCCCGAGCGGGCCGCCGAGCTGTTCGCCCGCGGCGAGACCATGATCCCCTGCCCGCGCTCCACGGTGCTGTTCGCCTACTTCGCCCAGTGGTTCACCGACGGCTTCCTGCGCGGTGACGTCAACATCCCGCGCGACCCCCGCAAGAACAGCTCCAACCACCACATCGACCTGAACCAGGTGTACGGCCTCCACGAGGACGCGACGGCGGCGCTGCGCGCGTTCGACGGCGGGCTGCTCAAGAGCCGGATCGTCGGCGGCGGGGAGTTCCCGCCCCAGCTGTGCGAGAACGGCAAGATCAAGCCGGAGTTCGCCCCGCTGAGCGTCATCCGCTTCGACGAGCTGACCGACGCCCAGCGCGACACCCTGTTCGCGACGGGCAGCGACCGCGGCAACATCCAGCTCGGCTTCACCATGCTCACGGTGCTGTTCCTGCGCGAGCACAACAGGGTGGCGCGCCTGCTCGCCGAGAGCCACCCGCGCTGGGACGACGAGCGGCTGTTCCAGACGGCCCGCAACGTCCTCATCGTGCTGCTGATCAAGCTGGTGGTCGAGGAGTACATCAACCACATCACGCCCTACCACTTCCGCTTCACCCTCGACCCGCGGCTGTCGTCCGTGCTGGCCCGCGCGCCCTGGCACCGCGAGAACTGGGCCTCGGTGGAGTTCAACCTCGTCTACCGCTGGCACAGCCTGATCCCGTCCCGGCTCTCCGTGGGCGGCCACGAGCTGCCGATGGAGCAGACCCTGCTCGGCGGCGCGCTGATCCCCGAGCACGGCCTCGGCCGGCTCTTCGAGGACGCCTCCCGCCAGCGCGCCGGCCGCCTCGGACTGTTCAACACCGATCCCTTGCTGAGGGAGGTCGACGCGGCCAGCATCGCCGACTCGCGGACCCTCGCGCTGGCCTCCTACAACCGCTACCGCGAGCACTGCCGCTTCCCCCCGGTGCGCCGTTTCGAGCAGGTCTCCGGCGACGAGCGGGTCAGCGGCGCGCTGCGGGAGCTGTATCGGAGCGTGGACGACCTCGACCTGTACGTCGGCCTGTTCGCCGAGGAGCCCGGCGCTCCCGGCGCCATCCTGCCGCCGCTCCTCACCAAGATCATCGCCATCGACGCCTTCTCCCAGGCGCTGACGAACCCCCTGCTGGCCCCGCGGGTGTTCAACGCCGCGACCTTCTCGCCGACCGGCCTGCGGGTCATCGCCACCACGAGATCGCTGTCGGACGTGCTGCACCGCAACGTCCCGGAGGATTCCCGGCCCCGCTTCGTCAGCATGTCGTGGGGCGCGGATCGGTGAGCGGCGAGACCGGCCCGGCGCCGGAGCCGCTGCGAGCCGCGGCCCGCGAGCTGGCCGACATCGGCGTCGTGATCCGGGATGCGGCGGTCCACGCCACGGCCGCGCTCACCGACGGCGCCGCCCTCCGCGCCCTGCCGAGCGCGCCCTCGGCCGGCTGCCGGGCCCATGGCGCGCTGCTGCGCGCGATCACCAACGGCCGTGGTCTCGGCTACGCGCCCGCCGGCGGCAGGCTGGGCGCCCTGGCCGCCTCGCTCGGCACCCTGGCGGGCGCGGAGAGCCTGGCCGTGCGCGTGCTGGCCACCTCGCTGCGGCTGCGGATCGCCGCCGTCGCCGCCGACCACCCCGAGCTGACCGGCGACCCCATGCTCGACCGGCTGATCGAGGCTGCCGCCGCCGACCGGGACCTGGAGGCCGTTCGCGCGCTGCGCGCGCTGCTCAGGGACCGCGGCGCGGTGCGCGTGCTGAGTCAGCTCGCCCCGGTCTTCGGTGAGGTCCTCGCCCTGCGGGCGCTGCTGGACGAGAACCCGCTCAACGACGCGACCGCCTGGCTGATCGCCACCGGAACGGGCTTCGCCACGGCCGACCCGATCACGGGCATGAGCAACCGGGCCGTCGCCGCCCTCGACACGGGGGAGGGGGCCGCGCGCCGGATCGAGCTGGCCGAGGCCGAGTCCGCGCGACTGGCCACGAAGGGATCCCTCCTCGGCTTCCTGCGCAACATCAGCGCGGTCGGCACCACGGGCCGGATGCTGATCCAGAGCGTCGAGGGCCCCGACGGGGTGGTGCGCCACGTCGTCCAGGCGCCCGGCATGCGGGCGGGCCGGCCCGACCACGACTCGCCCCAGGACCTGCTCGGCGCCTTCAGCAGCGCCGTGCTGGCCCGCAGCCCCTACAGCCGTGCCGTGGCGCTGGCCGTCGCCGACTACGGCCTGCCCCAGGGCGCCGAGCTGGCCCTCATCGGGCACAGCGCGGGCGGCGCCGCCGTCATGAACCTCGCGCAGGACGCGGGATTCTGCGCCCGCTACACCGTCACCCACGCCGTCGCGGTCGGCTCTCCCGTCGACTTCAAGCGGCCCGCCGACCCGCGCACCTGGGTCGCCAGCGTCACCAACCAGCACGACATCGTCCCCACCCTCGACGGGCAGGGCGCGGGTGGCTGCTTCGACCTGCACCCCGACTGGTACGTGGTGGACTACGCCGACCCCACGCACCTGTTCCCGCTCTGCCACAGCGTCGAGCGCTACATCGCCAACCTCGCCGACGACCTCCCCGAGGCCCGTGACCGGATCGACGGGCACCTCGCGCCCTACCGGGGGGCGGTGGTGCGCACACAGGCGTACCAGCTGTTCGACCGGGCTCCCCGGCCCGAGGGGTTCCCGTTCCTCGCCGTGCCCACCCACACGGTGCCGGGTCCCGAGGGGCCCGTGGAGCTGCCGATCAGGTGCCAGGACGGCAGCGCCCTCACGGCGTACTTCACCGCGGACGCGGGCGTGGCGGCGGCGCTGCTGAAGGGCACCGGGCTGGGCCCGGCCGTGCGGGTGGCCGGGCGCGCCGTCGTCGCCCTGCACGCCGCCTGGAACCGTCGTACGAGCGTGGGCGCCTACCGTGAGCTGCACCTCGGCGTCGTCGTGCCCGGCCCGTGGCGGTCCCGGCCGGTGCTCGTCTGGCCGGATCTGCCGCGTGGCGCCGACCGGAGGCGCTCGGGTGGCTTCCTGACCGGCTCCGTGGTGGACACCGCCGCCCTCTCCGCGCTGGCGCCGCGGTTGTGGGGTGGGGAGCCGTACCTGGCGCCGCTGGAGTTCGACCTGACCGCGAGGTCGGTGCGCGTCGCCGTCGGCGCTCCCGGGGACCGGCTGCTCACCCTGCGCGGGCGCCTCGGCCCCGGACTGCCCGTGGGCGATCGCGACCTGGTCGGCTACGCGCGGGCGGCGGACACGACGCTGCGCTCGTGCGTGCGCACCCGCGGCGCGGCCCGTCTGCATCCCGTTCCACGGCTGCGGCTGGCCGTCGAGCCGCGCTCGGCCGATCCGCTGGCCCGCCGGTTGCGCGAGCTGGGCCTCGACGGCGCGCGCCCGCTGCTGTGCCTGTCGGCCACCACCCGCCAGACGCTCCGGGACGCCGCCGTCCCGGTGCCGGCCCCCTGACCGGAGGACCGATGCCCGCCGATCCCACGACGCCCGCGGAGAGTCCGGTGCCCGGGAGATCTCCTGTGATCGCCGCCCATGCCGTGGTCCTGGAGTCCGACGCCCGCGCGCTCGCCGAATGCGCCGAGCGCCTGCGCGCGATCGAGGCCGGGCTGAAGGCCGCCGGCGTCGCGCCGCCCTGGCTGTGCCAGGCCGTCGAGGCCCACGTGGCCGCCTGCGCGACGGCCGCGGCCGACCTCGCCACGGCGGCGGCCCGCCTGCGCCGCTACGCCGGGACGGCGCGCCCCTGACGCAGGGGGCGTGCCACGGCCCAGACAAGGGCGCCCACCACGAACCCGTAGACCGCCACCAGCCCGTGCCCGTTGTCCTGCGCGAACCACAGCGCCAGCCCGAGCGCCGGCGCCGCGAGCGCGAGCAGCCTCTCCTTGGGGGCGCGGGCGCACAGCAGCAGGGCGCCGGCCAGGGTCGCGGCGAGGAAGTACGTCGCCCCGGAGCTGCCGGCGAAGTTGCGGGGATCCGGCGACTGCACGGCCCCCTACATGATCATGAGAAACCCGGCACCGGGAGGAGTCGTCCCGATGCCGGGTCACTTGTGCGCTCTGGGGGCGGTCAGAGCAGAGGCGCGTCAGCGGACGCGGGCGCATGTGGCGGGGACGTACCCCTTGTTGACCTCGAAGCCGAATTCGTCGCGCGTGGGCTTGATATTGACCTGGAACCAGTTGCGACCACTTGCTCCGCACTTGGGGGTGTACGAATTGCTGCCGTTGCCGCGGACGAACTGGCAGGAAGTGAGAACGCTTTTAGTCTTGCGCGTCTGCAACACCTGCGCGTTGTTGTGGGCGAACTCTCGGACACCGACGTTGGATCCCGTGATGACGATCTGGCGGCAGGCAGAGGCGGCGGGTGCCTGGCTCTGCGCCTGGGCGCTGGCGGGAACGGTTATGAGAACGAATGCGGCGGCGAGGACCGGCGCGGCGATGGTGGTACGGGTGGTTAACATGGCGCTCCTTGTCTCGGAAAGGAATTGCCTGTGTGGGGATGTACGGGGGGGAGCGTGAGCTGGGTTCAAGGGTTTGTGAGAAATATGAGGAAAGTTCGATTTCGAGAAACCGCTGTTTCCGGAAAGGGCAGTACAGAAAGGGGAGGTTTCCGGAAACGAGAGTTTTCACAGTGACGCGCTGCGTGATGTCGGATTTCCGAAAAGCGCGGTGTCCAGATGGGGAGTCCCCGGCACGGTGGGCCGACTGTCATAGGTCATGGACGGCTTGGGCCGCTGCCGGGCGGGACCGGCCTCCAGGCCGCATGCCCGCCCGGCAGGGCGGCGGCTGTGCCGCCGCCCCCGACCGGGCTCACCGGTCGGTACGCGTCCGTGGACGAGTCCCTGTCGGGCGTGGAGAACCTGGTGCTGCCGAGCCGCCTGGGCCGACGGCCCGATGCTGGTGTCCGCGCTGGTCAGAAGGCTGGACGGGACCGGTGTCACCGCCGACGAGCTGGGCCTGCGCCAGCCGGTCCAGCGCCTCCCGCCTCGGCATCTCCGCGCCCTGGCGGTAGGCCGCCCGGTACGCGTCCTCGCCCAGCCGTCCGGCGAGGCCGGCGACCACCACGCGCAGCTCCGGGTCGCCCTCGTCGAACCAGCCGCGGATGACCGCGCTCATCCCCAGCGCCGTCGCCGCCCCGGCCGGGTCGTCCTCCAGCGCCAGCAGCCATCCCAGCAGCTCGGCGGCCCAGGCCAGGGCGCTCGCCTGGCCATGGGCGAACACCATGCGGACGACACCGGGCAGCAGCTCACGCGCCGGCCCCGCCGCTCCCTCGGCCAGCCGGTTGGCCATCCTGAACCCGGCGACCGCGTCGCCGGGCAGCCCCTCGGACGGCAGCCGCCGGGCCAGCTCCTCCATCCGGTCCAGGGTTCGGTGGGCCCGCTCCACGTCCTTCGCCAGGCGGTACGCGGTGGCCAGGGAGGACAGCATGTTGGCCTCGATGCGCCGGTGACCGCGCTCCTTGGCCTGGAGCAGGGCGGCATGGATGTCCCGCAGGGCGCCGTCCAGGTCGCCGCTGTTCATACGCGCCCGCGCGAGCCTGGACCTGGTCCAGTAGAGGTGCATCTCCGTGCCGAGCTCGGAGCCGATCGCGACGGCTCGCTGCGCGGTGGCGACGGCCTGGTCGTGCTCGGCCCGCAGCGAGTGGTCGCGGCTGACACGGAGCAGGCTCATCACCAGTCCCCACCGGTCGCCGACCTCCTCGAAGCCGCGCAGCGCCTCCTGCCTGCTCCGGGCGCCGGTCGTCAGGTCGCCCCGCTCCACCCGGATGTGGTCCTGCGTCCACAGCACGCTCGCCCGCACCCAGGGGTCCGGAGAGCGCAGCGCCTCCTGGAGCTGGCGTTCCACCAGCTCGGAGCCGTCGGGGACGGACGCCAGCTGCGCCATCCGCAGCATCGGCAGCGCGGGATGGAACGCCGCCACCGCCGCCGGGTCCGCGTCCGGCACCTGCTCGCCGCCGAAGAGGGGGCCGGCGGCGCCCCGCATCACGCCGAAGGCGTCGCGGACGTGGGCGGGCAGCGCGTCGCCGAGCTTGAGCACCTCCTCCACGGACGTCGCGCACTGGCTGGTCATCCCCCTGAGCCCCCAGTACCAGAACAACGACCTGACGAAGCCGGACGCCATGAGCGTGTCCCGGGCGTCCAGGGCCGTCCGCAGCCCGAAGGCCAGGTTGTCGTACTCGGCGTCGAAGACAGCGATCGCGCGGAGCTGGTCCCCGGTGCGCAGCAGCGGCTCGTGCTCCTCGGCCAGCGCCAGGAAGTGGCCGGCGAACCGGGCGGACACGTCATCACCGGACGCGGCCAGCCGGGACGCGGCGTACGCCCTGATCGTCTCCAGCATGCGGTAACGGTCGCCGGCCTGCTGGACGATGGACTTCTCGACCAGGGAGCCGACCACGTACAGCACGTCCTCCGCCGGCAGCGATTCGTCCGGGCAGACCGCCTCCAGCGTGGCCAGGCTCGCACCGCCGGGGAACGCCGACAGCCTGCGCGCCAGCACCCGCTCGGGCTCGTCCAGCAGGTCCCAGCTCCACTCGACCAGGGCCAGCAGCGTGCGCTGGCGTGGCAGCGCGGCCCTGCTGCCCGACGTCAGCAACCGGAACCGGTCGTCCAGCCGGCGGGCGATCTGCTCCACGCCCATCGAACGCAGCTTCGCCGCCGCCAGCTCCAGGGCCAGCGGCATCCCGTCGAGCCGGCGGCAGATCTCCACCACGGCGTCCACCGTGGACGCGTCGAGCGCGAACCCCGGCCGCACACTCGCGGCCCGGTCGACGAACAGGCGCACCGCCGCCGCCCCGGCCGCCTCCTCAGGCTCCGGCTCTCCCGAGGGCACGTCCAGCGGGCCCAGGTGGCACAGCGACTCCCCGGTGATCGCCAGCGGCTCCCTGCTGGTGGCCAGGATCCTCAGCTGCGGCAACCGCTCCAGCAGCCGATCGGCCAGCGCCGCCACCTCCTCGACCAGGTGCTCGCAGTTGTCCAGCAGCAGTACGGCGTCGCCGACGTCGAGCCGCTCGACCATCCGGTCCGCCGGATCGGCCTGCCGCGGCTGCCCGCTGCCGTACAGGCCGCCGAGCGCGCCGAGCACCGCGTCGGCCAGCTGGTCCGGCTGCCCCACACCGGCCAGGGGCACGAACCACACCCGGCCGCTCCCGCAGGCCCGGTCACGGGACACCGCCTCCAGCGACAGCCTCGTCTTGCCGGCCCCTCCGGGCCCGACGATCGTCACCAGCCGGGAGGCGGCCATCAGCTCAGCGAGCCGGTCGAGCTCGTCCTCCCTGCCGACGAAGCTGGTGAGCTGCGCCGGCAGCCGGCTCGCCGCCGCCTCGGGCCGCACCACCGGCCGGTCCAGCTCGCCGCGCAGCAACGCCAGATGGACCTCCTGCAGCTCGGGCGACGGATCGACGCCTAGCTCCTCGCCCAGCCTGCCGCGGATCTCCTCGTACACCGCCAGGGCGTCCGACTGACGTCCCGCCGCTGACAGGGCCCGCATCCGCAGCTCCGCCGTACGCTCGCGCAGAGGGTGGGCGGCGGCCACCGCGCCGAGGTCCGCCGCCACCTCGGCGTGCCGGCCCAGCCGCACCTCCGCGTCGCAGCGGTCCTCCAGGGCCGCGACCCGCAGCTCGTCCAGCCGCGTGGCGGCGTTGCGGGCGAACGGGGCCTCCAGCACATCCGCCAGCGCCGCGCCCCGCCACAGGTCCAGGGCGGCGCCGGACAGGGCGGCGGCCTCCTGGAACCGGCCCGCGGCCAGCTCCCTCCGGCCCTGCCCGGCCAGCTCCTCGAACCGGTGCGCGTCCACGTCCTCGGCCCGTACGGGCAGCCGGTAGCCTCCCGCCACCAGCGCCACCGTCCCCACCCCCACCAGGGCCCTGCGCAGCCGGGACACCAGCCCCTGCAACGCCGCCGGCGCCCCGGCGGGCGCCTCGGCGCCCCACAGATCGTCGATGAGCGAGTCGGCGGACACGGGCCGGCCCGCCTCCAGAGCCAGCCGGGCCAGCAACATGCGCAACCGGGCACCGGCGATCTCGACCGGCTTCGCGTCGTCGCCGTGGACCTGCACCGGGCCGAGCAAGACAATTCGCACGCGGACAGCCTGCCACGCCGGCCGGAGTTGCATCCCGTACCCAGGTACAGGGTTACCGTCGAGCACAGACACGTTCACGGCCACTGGAGGCATCCATGGAATGGGCGCCGGCGGAATGCACCCTGCCGACCGAGGAACGCCCGCTGCGCGTGGCGGAGTTCGACGAGCTGTTCGCGACGGCCCTGCGCGGGCTGGAGCGGATCGGACCTACGCACCTGCGGCTCGCACTGGACGGCGGACCCCAGGTGGAGGAGACCACGCGCGGCCTGACCGCCAGGGAGACGAGCTGCTGCTCCTTCTTCACCTTCTCTCTCACCACCGGCTCTCTCACCACCGGCTGCCTCACCGCTGACGGCGCGCGGCTGATCCTGGACGTGAAGGTGCCCTCCGCCCATGCCGGCGTGCTCGACGGCCTCCAGGCTCGCGCGCTCCGTAGTGCCCCGCGGGTCTCGCCGTGAACGGCGGGTGGCTGCGCACCGGTGAGGTCGCCAGGGCCGTAGGGGTCAACGCGCAGACGTTGCGCTACTACCATCGGCGTGGCCTGCTACGAGAGCCGGGCCGGACCTACGGCGGCCATCGGCTGTATCCGCCGGAGACCGTGGTCGCGCTGCGTGCGATCAAGGCGGCCCAGAAGCTCGGCTTCACCCTGGACGAGATCGCCGACCTCGGCATTTCCGGGCACGGTCTGCTGGTGCGGGCGCCGGCGAAGCTCGCGGAGGTCGAGCGGCGGATCGAGGAACTCCGAGCAGTCCGGGAGACGCTGATCCAGGCGGTGAACACCGGATGCGACGACCTGGTGGCGTGCGCCACGAGCCCGCACTGCCCGCTGCCGTTCGCCGAGCGGGATCGGCTCCCCGGCGGCGATCCCCTACAGTCGGATTCGTGACGGTCGCGCGCTCTCTCCTGCTGTTCGTGCTCGCGGCGCTCGCCGAGATCGGCGGGGCCTGGCTGATCTGGCAGGGAGTCAGAGAGCAGCGCGGGCTGCTGTGGATCGGCGCCGGGGTGATCACTCTCGGCCTGTACGGGTTCGTCGCCACGTTGCAGCCGGACGCCCACTTCGGCCGCATCCTCGCCGCCTACGGAGGCGTGTTCGTGGCGGGCTCCCTGCTGTGGGGCGTGGTGGTGGACAAGTTCCACCCGGACCGCTGGGACCTCATCGGCTCGGCCATCTGTCTCGTCGGCGTCCTGGTGATCATGTACGCCCCCCGCGGCTGAGCCTTTCGAACAGGCACCTGAAGGTCGGCGAAGCCGGCGATCCGCACCAGAAGAGTCGTGCACCTGGCCATGCTGGATCGGCACCTCGAAGAGCGGGCGACCACTCCCTCACCCCGCATCGGCGCTCCCGTCGCCGCCCGAGGCGGACACCAGCTCGGCGATGTAGTCGGAGACCGCGGCGACGGTCGGCTGCCGCCACAGCAGGGTCGTCGGCAGCGAGCATCGGAACCGTTTCTCCAGCCGCCGCCGGACGACCACCGTCAGCACCGAGTCCAGCCCCTGCTCGATCAGCGGTCGATGCGGCGACAGGTCCGTGGGGGCCAGCCGCATCTCCTCGGCGATCTGCGCGCCGACCTCCTCCAGCAGGAACGCGCGCAGCTCCTCAGGCCCCAGGCCGGCGATGGATTCGGCGGGCCGCACGCCGTCGGCGCCGTTCTCGGCGGGGGCCGGCGCGTCGATCACCGGGTACCGCAGTCCCGACAGCCAGCCGACGACGGCGCCGGCGCGGTCGGTCACCCGTACCTGCACCGTGTCGGTGCGCTCGGGGTCGAGCCACACCTCGATGTCCACCATGTCCGGTGGCTCCCCGACCGTGACCAGCCGATCCACGTGCGTCACCATGCGAAGCAGCGGGTCGCCGGGGAACGCGCTCGGCGCCACCGACATCGCCGCGTCCAGGACGGGCGCCCACGTGGCGGCCGGCCCGCACCGTACCCGGGCGCGCAGCGCGCCGTGGCCGCGCAGCAGCTCCTCGACCGTCCAGTCGAACCCGGTTCCGGGTACGCCCACGGCGGCGAGCCGCTGCATGACCAGGTCCGGATCCGCCGGCGGGATCAGCTGCGCCGGCTGAGCCGGCGCCTCTCCCGGCGAGGCGGGCACCGTGGCGGTGGCGATCATCTGCCAGGCGGCGTCCGGTTCGCCCGCGGCACGGGCGGCCAGCCGCAGCCCGGTTCCCTGCCGTACGACCTGGACCTCGCGGCGCTCGGCGGTCAGCAGCGGCGCCGACATCGTCACCTCACCGAGCACCTGACCACCGGCGGCGGCGAAGAAGGTCGCCGCGAGCACCGCGGCCGGCACGATCTCCACGCCCTCGATGGCATGGCTGCCGGGATAGGGCCGGGTCTGGTCGTCCACGCCGGTCCGCCAGAGCCGTATGTCGGTGCCCGCGAGATCGACGCCGTCGCCGAGCAGCGTGTGCGTGTCCGGATCGTGGCCGCGACCGGCCATGTCGGGGGCCGACGGCGTCCGCCAGTGCCTGCGGTGCTGCCAGGGGTAGGACGGGAGCACGACCGGCCCGCCGGACGGTTGCAGCCGATGCCAGTCCACATCGAGGCCGGCGCAGTGTGCTTCGGCCACGCCGGCCAGCAGGGTGGCCCGGGTGGGACGGTTCCGCCGCAACGACGCGCCGACGAAGACGTCGTGCCCGGCCGTGCTCAGCGTGTCCAGCACCGAGTGGGTGACCACCGGGTGGGGGGAGAGCTCGACGAACGAGCGGTATCCGTCGGCGGCGGCCGCCGCGACCGCGTCCGTCAGGCGCACCGGCCGGCGCAGGTTCGCGGCCCAGTACGCGCCGTCGAAGCCAGGGGCCTCCCGTGGATCGTCCAGCGCCGTCGAGTAGACGCGGATGTCGGGGGCGCCGACGGCGAGGTCGGCCGCGGCGGCGGTCAGGTCGGCCAGGAGCGGATCCATCTGCGGCCCGTGGAACGCCACGTCCGAGGTGACCCGGCGGGCCGGGATCCCCTCCTCGATCCAGCCGGCCAGCACCTCGGCCACGGCGTCCGGATCGCCGGAGACGACCGTCGAGCCGGGCGACGACGCGATCGCGGCGACCACGTCGGTACGGTCTCCCAGCAGCCGCGTCGCCTCGGCGAACGGCAGCTGCACCATGGCCATCGCACCACGGCCGGCGACCTGTCGCAGCAGCCGGGACCGGCGGCAGATCAACCGGGCGCCGTCCAGGCGGCTCAGCGCCCCGGCCGTCACGGCGGCGGCGATCTCACCGACCGAATGACCGATGACCGCGTGCGGACGCACCCCGTACTGACGCCACAGCTCGACGAGGCCGAGCTGCATCGCGAAAATCATGGTCTGGACGCGGTCCACCTCGGTCAGCTCGTCCTCGGTGAGGGTCTCCCGTGGCGAGAAGCCGATCTCGGCGGCGAACACCGGCTCCAGCTCGTCGATCACCGCGGCGAACGCCGGCTCGGTGGCCAGCAGCTCGCGGCCCATGCCGGCCCACTGTGAGCCGTGTCCGGAGAACACGAACACCGGGCCGGGACCGGGATCGACGAGCACCTGCCCGGTGGTCACCGCCTTGTGCGCGGCGCCGGTCGACAGGGCGCGCAGCCGGTCGGCCAGCGCGGCCGGGCTCTCCGCCGCCACCACCGCCCGGTGGGACAGGTGGGCTCGGCGCAGCGCGAGCGTGTGCCCGACGTCGGCAGCCGGCAGGTCGCCGACGACGCCGGCGAGGTTGCCGGCGGCCTGCAGCAACGCCGCCCGCGACGCGGCCGACACCGGATACAACCGGCCCGCGGGCCCCCCGGCCGGCGGCCCGGCCGGCGGGGCCTGTTCGAGGACGACGTGGGCGATGGTGCCGCCGTAGCCGAAGGCGGAGACCGCGGCCCGGCGCGGATGCGCGGAGCCCGGCCACGGCGTCGGCTTGTCGACCACGCGCAGCCCGGCGCCCGCCCAGTCGACGGCCGGAGTGGGCGTGTCGTGCCGGCTCGGCGGGAGCTCGCCGCGTTCGAGCGCCAGGACGGCCTTGACCAGGCCGGCGATGCCGGCGGCACCCTCAAGGTGACCGATGTTGGACTTGGCCGAACCGATCAGGCACGGCTGCTCCGCCGGCCTGCCCTTCCCGTACACGGCGCCCAGCGCGCCGGCTTCCAGGGGGTCGCCTATCGCGGTGCCGGTGCCGTGCGCCTCGACGTAACCGACCGTCTCCGGCTCGACGCCCGCCTGCCGCAGCGCGCGGCGCATGACGTGCTCCTGCGCCTGGCCGCACGGCGCCATGATGCCCGCGGTGCGACCGTCCTGGCTGACCGCGCTGCCACGGATGGTGGCGAGGACCCGGTCCCCGTCCCGTACGGCGTCGGCGAGCCGCTTGAGCACCACGACCGCCGCGCCCTCGCCCCGCCCGTACCCGTCGGCGGCCGCGTCGAACGACTTGCTCCGCCCGTCCGGTGCCAGCGTGCCCGCGGCGTCCAGGGTCAGCGTCTCGCCGGGGGACAGGATGAGGTTGACCCCGCCGGCCAGCGCCACGTCGGTCTCGCCGGCTCGCAGGGCCTGCGCGGCCAGATGGACGGCGACCAGCGACGCCGAGCAGGCCGTGTCCACCGCCAGGCTCGGGCCGCGCAGGTCGAGCGCGTACGACACACGGTTGGCCACCGCGCAGGTGGCGGCGCCGATCCCGGTCCACGCCTCGATGTCGGGCAGGTCCTCCAGCAGCCGATGCCCGTAGTCGCCGGTGCAGACGCCCACGTACACGCCCGCGTCCGTGCCGGCCAGTCTGTCCGGCGACACCCCGGCGTGCTCCAGCGCCTCCCACGCGGTCTCCATCACGAGGCGCTGCTGCGGGTCCATCAGCTCCGCCTCGCGCGGCGAGAGCCCGAAGAACTCCGCGTCGAAGTCGGCGGCCCCGTCCAGGAAGCTGCCGTGTGCGAGGGTCCGCCGTACCGCCGCCGCGTACGAGGGGCCGCGATCGGCGTAGTCGCGCCAGCGGTCGACGGGCGCCGGTCCGCCGGCGTCCCTGCCCTCGCACAGCAGGCTCCAGTAGTCGTCCGCCGAACGGACGCCGCCAGGCAGGCGGCAGCCGATCCCGATCAGCGCGATCATTTCGGCCGGTCGATCCATCACACATCGCCTCCCTGGATCCGCGCCCACACGGGCGACTCGAGAAGCGCCACGACGGCGCCCGAGACGGTCACGCACGTGCCGCCGTCGAGGGCGTCTCCCACGCACGCGAGCGGGGAGTTCCACGGATCCCCGCCGACGACCGAGGCCTGTGCATGCGAATACGCCATCAACACCTCTGCTGGGGAAGGAACGAGCCTGCTGGGAGAGCTCTCGCATCGCCGATCTAGAGATCGGCGAGATACTTACGGCGGTCTCGCGACCCGGGTGCTGACAGATGTGTCCGTGCGGTCAGCGCCGATGCTAACCGCATGATCCATTCACGGCTAGAGGTGTCATTCTTCGGATGGACCATGCATAATCTTCGAGCGCCGATGATCAACGCTCGCGCGGCGGGGGCGGGTCGGCGGCGCGTCGCTGATGACCAGGTCGACGCGCCGCCGCGCGGTCACAGACTGATCGCCTCCGGCCCGAACAGCGCCTTGATGTCGGCCGCGAACGACGTCTCGGCGTTGACCGGGAACTCCGGGACGGCGAGCACGGTGGTCTTGCCGCTCGGCCGACGCAGATTGATCCGCAACGGCACGCTGCCCTCGTGCATCTTCAGCACGTTGCGCAGCTCCTCGACCAGCCTGTCGTTGAGACGGTCCTCGCGGATCTGGATGGTCACCGGGTGCCCGGAGTCGCTGGTCACGCTGGAGATGTCGATCGTGGTCAGGTCCTGGGCGAAGATGCTGATCGCGCCGTCGCGGTTGTTGATCTGCCCGCCGACCGACGCGACGAGGTCCTCGCGCAGGTACGGCACGTAGAGCTCGTACGTCTTCGGGAAGAACAGGCACTCCACCGCGGCGTCCATGTCCTCGACCGTGATGATCGCCCACATGTTGCCGGCCTTGTTGACCCGCTTGTCGACCTTGGTGATCAGGCCGCACACCCGGACGTCGCCACGGTCGTCCCGGCCGCTTTCCAGCAGGTCGGCGATCGTGGTGTCGCGGTTGCGCGCGAGCAGCCGCTCGGTGCCGGCCAGCGGATGGTCGGACACGTACAGGCCGAGCATCTCCCGTTCGAAGTCGAGCTGCGTCTTCTTGTCCCACGCCAGGTCCGGGATGGCGATGGTGAAGCTCTCGCCGTCGCCGGTGTCGGTCAGGCCGCCGAACAGCGAGTCCTGGCCGTGCGCCTCGTTCTTCTTGATGTCGATCACCGAGTCGACGGCCTGCTCGTGGATCATGAGCAGGCCCTTGCGCGGGTGGCCGAGCGAGTCGAACGCGCCCGCCTTGATGAGGGACTCGATGACCCGCTTGTTGCACACCACCAGCGGCACCTTGTCGAGGAAGTCGTTGAAGTCGGCGTAGGCGCCCTTCTCCTTGCGGCCCTTGACGATGCCCTCGACCACGTTCTCGCCGACGTTGCGGACGGCGCCGAGCCCGAAGCGGACCTTGTCGTCGCCGACGGCGACGAAGTCGAGCTGGGAGTCGTTGACGTCGGGCGGCAGCACCTGGATGCCCATCTTGCGGCACTCGGCCAGGTAGACGGCGGCCTTGTCCTTGTCGTCGCCGACGCTGGTCAGCAGGGCGGCCATGTACTCGGCCGGGTAGTTGGCCTTCAGGTAGGCGGTCCAGTAGGCGACCAGTCCGTATCCGGCGGTGTGGGACTTGTTGAAGGCGTAGCCGGAGAACGGCAGCATGACGTCCCACAGGGCCTGGATCGCCTCGTCGGAGTAGCCGTTGCCGCGCATGCCGGCCTGGAAGTTGACGAACTCCTTGGCCAGGATCTCGGGCTTCTTCTTACCCATGGCGCGGCGCAGCAGGTCGGCGCCGCCGAGGGTGTAGCCGGCCAGCTCCCGGGCGACGGCCATGATCTGCTCTTGGTAGACCAGCAGGTGGAAGGTCGGGCCGAGGATGGGGTCGAGCGCGTCCTTCAGCTCGGGGTGGATGGGCTCGATGTCCTGGCGGCCGTTCTTGCGGTGCGCGTAGTTGGTGTGCGCGTTGGCCGCCATCGGGCCCGGCCGGTACAGCGCGAGCACGGCGGCGATGTCCTCGAACCGGCTCGGCTCCATCAGCTTGAGGAGCTGCCGCATGGGGCCGCCGTCGAGCTGGAACACGCCCAGGGTGTCGCCGCGGGCCAGCAGCTTGTACGTGGTCTCGTCGTCCAGGGGGAGGGTGAGGGTGTCGAGCTTGACGCCCCGGTTCTGCTCGATGATCTTGATGGCGTGGTCGATGATGCCCAGGTTCCGCAGACCCAGGAAGTCCATCTTGACCAGGCCCATTTCCTCGCATGAGGGATAGTCGAACCCGGTGATGACCACGCCGTCCTTGTCCCGCTTGTGCATGGGGATCAGGTCCAGCAGGGGATGGGAGGAGAGGATCACCGCGGCGGCGTGGACGCCGGTCCCCCGGATCAGGCCCTCGATGCCGAGGCCGGTGTCGATCACCTTCTTGACGTCCGGGTCGTTCTCGTACAGGGCGCGGATCTCCACGCCTTCCACGTAGCGGGGGTGATCCTTGTCGAACAGCTTCGCCAGCGGGACGCCCTTGCCCATGACGTCCGGCGGCATCGCCTTGGTGATCTTGTCGCCCACCACGAAGGGGTACCCGAGGATGCGCGAGGCGTCCTTGACGGCGGCCTTGGCCTTGATCGTGCCGAAGGTGTTGACCTGGGCGGTGTACTCGCTGCCGTACTTCTCGGTGACGTAGGCCACCATGCGGTCGCGCTGGCGGTCGTCGAAGTCGAGGTCGACGTCCGGCGGGTTGATCCGCTCGGGGTTCAGGAACCGCTCGAACAGCAGGCCGTGCTCCAGCGGGTCGAGCTCGGTGATGCGGGTGGCGTAGGCGACGATCGAGCCGGTGGCGGACCCTCGGCCGGGGCCGACCGCGATGCCGTTCTCCCGGGCGTATCGGCAGATGTCGGCCACGACGAGGAAGTAGGACGAGAAGCCCATGGGGCCGATGACCTTCATCTCGGTCTCGTAGCGCTCCAGCACCTCGGCCGGCACCGGCGTGCCGTAGCGCATCTCCAGGCCGCGCTCGACCTCCTTGCGCAGCCACGACTCCTGGGTCTCGCCCTCCGGCACGTCCGGGTAGTCCGGCATCCGGTTCACCTCGGCGAACACGTCGCTGTAGTCGCCGACCATCTCGGCGACCAGCAGCGTGTTGTCACACGCCTGAGGCAGCTCGGAGAACAGCTCCCGCATCTCCGCCGCGCTCTTGAGGTAGTAACCCGAGCCGTTGAACCGGAACCGGTTCGGGTCGTCCTTGTTCTTGCCGACGCCCACGCACAGCAGGCTGTCGTGCGCGTCGGCCTGGTCCTCGGTCACGTAGTGGGAGTCGTTGGTGACCAGCAGCGGGATGTCGAGATCCTTGGCCAGGCGCAGCAGGTCGGCCCGCACCTCACGCTCGATGCTGATCCCGTGGTCCATCAGCTCCAGGAAGTAGCTGTCCTTGCCGAACATGTCCTGGTAGGCGGAGGCGACCTTGACGGCTTCGTCGTACTGGCCGAGCCGCAGCCTGGTCTGCACCGCCCCGGACGGGCAGCCGGTGGTGGCGATGATCCCTGAGGAGTGCTGGGAGATCAGGTCCATGTCCATGCGCGGCTTGCCGTAGTAGCCCTCGAAGGAGGCGAGCGAGGACAACCGGAACAGGTTGCGCAGGCCATCGGCGTTCTTGGCCCACATGGTCATGTGCGTGAAGCGGCCACCGCCGGAGACGTCCTTGCCTCCCTCGCCGTCCGCCACCCCGGTCTCGGCGCGGGCGCCCCAGAACACCTGCTTCTTGTGGAAGCGGTTGTCCGGAGCCACATAGGCTTCGATCCCGATGATGGGCTTGACGCCGCTGCCCTGGGCGACCTTCTGGAACTCGTAGGCGCCGAACATGTTGCCGTGGTCGGACATCGCGATCGCCGGCATCCCGAGCCGCTCGGCCTCGGCGAACAGCGGCCGGATCTTGGCCGCTCCGTCGAGCATGCTGTACTCGGTGTGTACGTGAAGATGCACGAACGAATCGCTCACCTGTTCCCCTTACCTTGCGCCCAGGCCGACTGCACGCATGAGCCTATTCCGTCCTCAGGGGCGGATGGGGCGAGGCGAGCCGGATGGGTGGGCACGGGAGTTCAGCGACCCGGCCGCACTCCACTCGGGGAGCTCCGCACGACTCCAGACGTGCTGCGGGCGCCATCCCCTACTGGCACCAGGACGCCTTGAGCCTGGACACGAAGATCTCGGTGACCTTGGGCTCCAGCTGCAACTGGATGGTCTCCCAGTCGCAGAAGTAGATCTTCTTGCCCGTGCTGACTCTCACGTAGCCCGACCATCCCCCCGCGTACAGGTGATCGCCGTAGGAGTTCAGGCCGAAGGACCCCCATGTGGTGATGGTCTTCACACAAATGCTGGTGCCACATTCGTAGTAGTACTTGAGGTCGCCGGCCGCCCGCTGCGTGGCCGACGCCGCCGTGGGGGCGGCCACGATGCCGGCCGCGATTCCGATCGCACCGATCGTGCTGAGTACCTTTGCCGTGACCTTCATGACAAACTCCTTCGTCTCTTCGGCCCCTTTTGCAGTTCCGGGCGCAAGGTGCCGTGAACACTGAATCAATGGCTCCTGATCGGGGGCCGCGGCAGTAAGGCTGCCCCAGCCGAATTCCGGCCGCAACGCCTTTTAGTCCTGACTAAAAGGGTGACTCGGCCCTGGCTGAACAGGACCGGCCGCGTGACAATCATCGGCATGATGCGTGTGCACTTCTCCGACGCCGACCTTCGCCTGATCACGTTCACCCAGGCACCGAACGCCCTGTGGGAGACGGTGCTGAGCGTGCGCCTGCTCCGTGGCGCGCCGACCGGCAGGAGCTGGTCGCGGCCCGGAGTCCGCCGGCTGCACCGGCAGGTGAGGGGAAGCCTGGTGGAGCGGGCGGGGGTGCTGGCGCCCCTCGTCACCCCGAAGAGTCTCGTGCCCGCGTTTCTGCTCCAGCCGGACGCCGGTGACTTCGCCACCGGTGTGGAGCTGGCCAGTCAGACCCCCAGCTCGTATCTGGCGGTTGATCTGAGCTCGTTGTCGCCCGCCCAGCGGAGCGGGCGGTGGGCGGGGGAGCTGGCTGCCGGCACCGCCGCGGCACGCCAGGCCCTCGCCGGTGACCTGCACCGGTACTTCACCTCATCCGTGGAGTCGCTGTGGCCGCACATCCAGGCCGAGGCCGCCGCCGACCGCGCCCTGCGCGCCGAAACCCTGCTGCGCGGCGGGGTCGACGCCCTGCTGGCCACGCTCCATCCCGACTGCCGCTGGCAGCCGCCGACCCTGCACATCCCGATCGACGGCGACCACGACATCCCCCTGTGCGGACGCGGGCTGCTGCTGATCCCGTCGTACTTCGCACCCCGCCCGATGGTGCTGTACCGTCCGGACGCCGCGACCGTGCTGGTCTATCCGATCGTCGTCACGGACCGGTCCACCGGCCAGGCCGACGTGCTCGGACCCCTGCTCGGCCGTACCCGCGCAGCCGTGCTGGCCACGCTGCGCGACCCGGCCACCACCACGTCCGTGGCCGAACGGGTCGGCATCTCCCTCGGCTCCGCCAGCCAGCACACCGCGATACTGCGCAACGCCGGACTCATCTCGACCACCCGGACGGGCGGCGCCGTCCTCCACACCCTGACCCCTCTCGGCCAGGCCCTCCTCCGCGGCGGCCCGAACGCCGGCCCATGACCCGTGGAGCTTCGCCATGCGCCGTACCCTCCTGTCCCTTGCAGGCGTCACCAGTTGCGGGGAGAATCACGGCGGGGCGTCCTGACGGAGACACGATGACGGACTGGTTGACGCGCTCGTTCCAGCAGTACTCCGTTCTCTGGATCCTGCTCTCGTCCCTCATGGGTGGGATCATCGGCGCAGGAGTGAAGTTCTTCTTCGAGGATTTGCTGCGTCCCTTCTTCGGGGCGAGACGTGCGACAAGCGTCACGGTCCGGAAATATACGACGCCACTGGTCCGCTCCGCCGAGTCGCTGGAGCGCCGCATCAACAACTTCGTTCGGAATATCGGCGAGGATTGGTATGAATCATCGCCGTATTACCGGTCGAGCAGCATATATACTTTCGCGAATTTCTTGGCGTGGGTGCGGAGCATCGAGGAGGAGTTCGGCTTCCTGCCGTACGAGTCCTCCCGCTTCGGGAAACGGTTCAACCGGCGGCTCTACGGTCCCTTCAAGGCGTTGTCCAGCTTTTCCTACTTCGGCTGGTCGAAAGACCCGGCTGCGGTGGATGCCTCGCAGCTTCCCCGGCTGATGCTGTCGGCCATGGGCGAGGTCGCGCTGGACCAGGAAGGGAAGGCGCCTCTCAGCTTCTCCTCGTTCGCCGTGGCGCACGAACGCGACGCCCAGCTCCGCCGCTGGTTCGCCGATCTGGACGCGTTCCTGCAGCACGCCGCCCAGGGGGACCCCTACGTCGTCGACCGTCTCATCGCCGCCGGCGCCAACCTGCGCGCGCTCATCACGTTCCTCGACCCCGGCGGCGCCCTCGTGCCCCGGCGCCGGATCTCCAACCTGGAGCTGGTTCCGCATGCCGAGGTCGCCGACCAGCTCCGCACGGACTTTCCCGAACTCCTACCCAAGGCGGCCCGGAGTGGCATCTCACGATCTGACAGAGCTGGTCCGGTGGATCAGTGACCTCATCGGCGACGCCCCGCTGGGCGCGCCGATGGTGATGGAACGCCCCGGAGGTGTCCAGACCATCCTGATCCAGGGCAGACATGGCCTCTACGAACTCGTTGAGCACCCCGACGGCCCGATCGCGCTGCACATCGACGCAGGCACCCGCCGCCCGCTCGGCACCTACAACTTCGTGGCGTCCGGCCCTGACCAGGCGGCGGCGGGGTTGATCACCCAGATCGTCGAGGGTCTGGAACCGCTCGACTTCCAGGTCGGCTATCTGGTGTTCGACGAGCGGGGCGTCAACTGGAAGAGATACGTCAGCCCTGCCGGCCACGTGCTCTTCAAGTCCAAGCGCGTGCCCGCCGGGTACGTCAAGGCCGAGATCATCCTGGACGGCCTCGTCGTCGGCCTGCGCCACCATGCGGACGGCCGGGTCGACCAGGTCCAGGAGCTCGCCGCGAGCCGGCTTTGAGCTTCACCGTCCGGCTCGAGGACCACACTGCGCGCCAGGTCGGTGAGCTGGTCGCGGAGGTCTGGCCCCGTACGGCGGCGCACGAGGCCGAGCTGCTGCGCCGTGTGAACGTCGGCGGCGAGCCCGGGCGGGTCCTGGACAGTGCGGACGCCTGCGCCCACCTGGCCGGCCTGATCGGAGCCCTCGAACGGGCCGGCACCGAGATCAGCCAGTCGCTCTCGCCGGCGCAGTGGCTGTTCCTGCTGCGTCGCCTGCCGTATGAGTATCTGTCCGGAAGGCACCCCACCACCGGACCGGTACGGCACGCGGCGGCCGAGGTGTTGAGCGCTCGCTCCACCGCCTCGGCGGCTCCTGTGCGGGGGGAGGGCGGTCTGCGCTTCGAGATGACCCCCGCCACGGTCCACGCCCTGACCAGCCTGGTCGTCACGGCCTCCGCCGCGGTCACCTACCAGGCCATGTACCGGGCGTGCGCGAAAGGCGCCACTCTCAGATTGTCGGTCGACGGCCGGCACGTCCTCAGGTACGACGACGCCACCGCCCGCGCGGTCGAGCTCTACGACCGGCGGATCAGCGATCCCGCGGACGACCTGTTCACACCGACGGGAGCACGCCTGGTCGTGCGGGCCGAAGACGTGGCGGAAGCGGGCACCGTCATGGGCGCGGTCAGGATGCGCTCGTCCGCGACGGTGGAGGTCGACGCGGACCTGCTGCGCCCGGTCCTCGATCTGCCGCCGATCGTCGACACGGTCTCCATCGACACCGCGTACGGCGTCGCCTGCTTCCAGCAGGGCACCCTGCGCGCGTTCCAGGAGCTCACCCCCGCCGGCGAGCCCTGGTGGGGTGCCGAGCTGTCCGCGGTGCTGGCCTGCATGCGTGCCGCGATGGTCTCGCTCGACAGCCTGGTCTCCGTGCTGCAGCGCGGCTACGCCCTGTACGACCACGAGAGCTTCACCGCCGCCTTCCACGAGGCGGACCCTGACGCCTCCTGGGAGGCGCTGCTCGACCTGCGCGGGTCGTTCTGGCCGCTCATCCCGGGCCCGGTGATCCGCCTGGTTCCGGACGGCCTCTACGTGGACCTGCTCGCAGCCACCGCCCACCTGCGTCACCTGACCACCGTGGCCCGCCGCGGCGGCGGCCGCCTGGTCAATCTGCGCGCCAGTCACTTCGAACGCGACGTCCAGGAGGTCATCGACGCCTCGGCCTGGCGGCCGGGTGATCGTCTGCGCGCGCTCCGCGGGCGGGCGTTGCGCGTCGGCGGGCGTACGGTGACCGACCTGGACGCGGTCGGCGAACGCGACGGCGTGCTGCTGGCGGTGTCGGCCAAGAGCGTTCCCTACAGTCCGGAGTACGACTCCGGCGAGCATGCCGTCATCCGGAACCTGGCCGCCCGCTGCGACTCCTTCGTGGCCGAGTGGGAGTCGCGCCTCGGCACCCTGATCGCCCACCGAAGCGGAGACAACTATGACTTCTCCGGGTATGGCGGAATCCTCGGTCTGGTGTGCCTGCCCTTCGTCCCCTACTGCCACCTCGGCCCGGCCACCGCGGAGGTCAGGCCTGGCCTCCGCGCGGTCTCCTCCGTCGCCGAACTGGCCGGCTGGCTGAACGATGATCTATGACCTGTCGGTTCGGAAAGATCAGCAGGAGACATGGACCGAGCTCGGCTGCTCGGCCACGATGAGGGCATGACGAAGAGCGGATCGGCGCAGCCTTCCAGGGCGGGCGGAGGAGCGGGCTTGCGCCTGGACTGGACGGCAGTGAGCGCTCTGGCCGCTGCGGTCGCCGCCGTGGTCGCGCTCGTCGCCTACCTGATGCCGCCGACCCCGACCCCGACCCCGACCCCGCCTCTGCCGACCCCGCCTTCGTCGACCCGGTCCGACCCGGTGGTCCCCACCCCGGCCGAGCAGTCATCGTCGCCGGATCGGGTCACCACCCGGCCCGCACCGCCGACCCCGAGCCCGTCACCTGAGTCCCGCAGGCCCCGGCGACCAAAGCCGAGCCCCGAGCGAGCGGATCCGGTCTCCCCCACACCGCTGGCAGCGGTCCGTCCCGGCGGCTGCGATGAGGCGGCGGTGGCGCTGACCGCGTACGTGCGCAACGCCGGGACCGTCCGCAGCAGCCAGGCGGCCGCGGCTCAGCAGGCGTACAGCGACCTGATGGGCGCGGTCCTCGACGCGCAGGGAGTGGTGGGGGCGAAGATCAGCCGGTTGGCGGCCGAATTCCGGGAGCTGAACTTCCGCTTGACCGGCATGACCGGCGGCGATCCCAACCAGGTGATCGCGGATATCAATACAGACGTCGCGGAGCTCAACAGGTTGTGCGGATCCACCTGACCTGACGTCGCGTCCCAGCCCGGCTGGCACGCGACGTGGGAACTCGGCGTGCTACGCAGCCCGGACCCCTGATACCTGACGAAAGTCAGGGTGAGGTCCCGCCGATCGTACGCTGTGCGGCGCCCCCGCCGACTTCTAACGTTCGTTTCTCAGCGGACGAAGAGCTCGGGAGAAACTCGATGAGGATACGCAGGATCGCGGCGATTGCCGTACTTACCGGTGTGTCACTGGCGGCAGGGGTGACGGCGGCGAGTGCCTCGATGACTGCGCCGAAGACCGGCGAGCTGAGTGCGAGCACGGTCGATGCCTACATGCGTGACTACGTCACACGGACCCGGCTGCCCGGTGCCCTGGTCGCGGTCACCAAGAATGATCAGGTCGTACATGTCGCGGGTTACGGCCACACGGCCGACGGCGAGGCGATCACCAAGGACACGCCGATGCCGCTCGCCTCGATCTCCAAGTCGTTCACGGCACTGGCGGTGCTGCACCTCGCCGACCAGCGCAAGATCAGGCTGGACGCCCCGGTTAGGACGTACCTGCCGGAATTCACCATGGCCGACGCCCGCGCTGAGAAGATCACTGTGCGGCAGTTGCTCCAGCAGACCTCCGGGATGAGCGATCAGACCTTCCCCGAGCTGACGCTGCCCGCGCCGGACACCCTCAAGGACGCCGTCGCGATGCTGCGCACCGCCCCGCTCGCCACCGATCCGGGCACGAAGATGGCCTACCACAACCCCAACTATGCCGTCGCGGCCCGGCTGGTCGAGGTGGTGGCCGGCGTGCCGTTCGCCGACTACATGGCCGCCACCGTGTTCCGTCCGCTCGGCATGACGTCCACCAGGACCGTGAACACCACCAGAGACCTTCCCGGCGAGGGCGCCGGTTACATCCGCGCCTACGGCCGCCTCATAGAGCGCTCCCATCCGAAATGGTTCCTCAATGGCTCTTTCGGCGTCGTCAGCACCGCCGGCGATCTGGCTGAATGGCTGATCACGCAGAACGGTGCCGGCGGCGTCTTCCCCGAGAAGACCGTGAAGACCGCCCAGACCGCGTCCGGTGTGGGCGGCAGCACCTATGGCATGGGATGGCAGAGCGGGAGGACCGCCGGTGGAGCGCCGCAACTCCGGCACACCGGCTGGCTGCTCACCCACAACTCCGCGCAGACCCTCCTGCCCGCCACCGGATATGGCATCGCCGTCGTCACCAACACTGGAATGATCTCCGGTGACGACGCGCTCCTCATCACCGACGGCCTGATCGACATCATCGAGGGCCGCCCCGACGCCGGAGCCGCGCCCTTCACCACGGCCGCGGACCCCTGGCTGGGCGGCCTGACCCTGCTCAACCTCGGACTCGGCTTCCTGGGGGCCTACCGTGCCCGCAGTTGGGCCCGCCGCCGAGCGGGCCGCCCCATGTGGCGCCTCGCCGTACGGATGGTCCCCTACGCGCTGCCGATCGCGCTCTTCGTCGGCCTGGCCGACCTGATCGGCCTCTTGATGAACAGGGTGGGCACGCTGGACCAGATCACCTACGTCTGGCTCGCGCTCTACATCTGGGCCGCCACAGCCGCGCTGGCCGCCGCCGCCGTCATCGTTTCCCGTTCGATCCACACTGTCCGCGCCCGTCGCGCTCATGTACGAACCAGCGTAGGAGTCGGCCCGCACTTCAGCGTCCGAGCGTGAACTCAACAAATCCTCAGCGGATTTCCAACAACCCTCATACATCCTTCGTTCATCGACGGAGGCGAAGGAGCGAGAGATGATGCGGGGCTGGATGATCGCGGGTGTGGCGGCCGGGCTGCTGATGGGTCCGTGCCTGCCTGAAGTCCAGCAACCGTTGGACGTGCACCAAGTGGTCCAACATCGCCTAGCCGATCGCGACTGCAGAGGTAGTCGTCGCCCTCACACACTGATACCGAACGATCGCCGATGCGTTGCCCTGCGACGCGAAGATGACCATGATCGTCGTGTCATGTCCGATCACGCTCGGGGAGCGAAAGCGCAATGGTGGGGATCAGGCTCCGTGTTCTCGGTCTGTTGACGGTGTCCGTGCTCGGGCTGACGGCCTGCTCGGGCGGGGGCGAGGACAACGCCGCCACCGGAGCGACCGGTGGGAGCAGCACAGAATCGCAACGTCCGTCACCTGCGCTGCCCTCTTTCAAGGGAAAGACGCTCGACGCCATCAGTGACGAGTTCCGACGCTCCTGGCCTGCCTATACCACCGCGTACCGGGCCCTGCCGGACGGTCATCTGTTCGACGGTGAGTCCTACTCCGGTACCTGGATCGTCTGCACGCAGGTCGAGGACTCGTCGGCGAAGAAGGTGGAGTTCGGTTTCCTGCCCCCGCAGGTGCCCTGCCCGCCCGACGGCCGCGTCACCCGCTGGGCCGTCGTGCCGAACTACGTCGGCAAGACCGGCCACGAGGCGGAACAGGCCGCCTTGCAGCTCGGCTTCCCGTACGTCAGCAGCGAGCCCCTCGTGATCGAGGGATACGACGACAATGCGCACCTCGAACGCACCGTCTGCACCCAGGACCCGCCCGCCGGGCAGAGCATGCGCGAGCACTACGGCACGTCGCTGAGCCTGCGAGTCGCCGACAGCAGGGGGTCCTGCACCCCGTAGTCGCGGGCGTCCCGCCGCGCATCCGCGTCCAGCCCGTGTGCGCTCGACGGGGTGTCGGAGGTCGCCTACTGAGGTGGTCTCAGAGCGTCCAGGGCGGCCCGGCCCTCTTCGGCGCGATGCGGGATCAGCAGGAGGGTATGGGCTCGTTCCAGCCGGGCGCCGATGCCCTCCCACTGGGCGACCGAGGCCGCCAGCGCGTCCTGGTCCGCGTGGAGCCTGCCGCCGGCGCGAGCGAGGCACGCGGAGGCCCAGTAGTTCTCACCGGCTGTCAGGAGCGCGGCCGCAAGCCGTTCCGGGGCGTCGGGCAGCCCGGCGACGACGGCGAGCTCGGCTCCCGCCGCCTGCGCGTACGCCTCATAACGTCCCATGGAGAACGTACCGAAAGCCCGCTCCACCAGGACGGCGGCGTCGCTCAGGTCGCCGGAGTGCAACGCGGCCCGCGCATCGACGAACGCCCCGAAGGAGGTCAGCCGGGCATGCCCGACCCGCGCATGGTCCACCACCACGCCGGCTCTGTGGCGCCAGAGCCGAAAACGGACCCGGTCGTCGAGAAGTCCGTGGGCGAGCGCGACAGCCGACACCGAAGGCAGCAGCCATCCGGCCGGGGGGCGGCCGGCTCGTTCCCAGCCCTCCCACATCCGTTCGCCGTAGCGCAGGGCCGGCCCGAGGTCTCCGGTGAGGACGAGCGCGGGGATCAGCCTGCTGGCCGAGATGTACGGGTGGTCGCCGACGAGGTCGTCGGCCACCATGAGCCGACCGGCAGTGATCGCCGCGGGCAGATCTCCCGCGACGATCGCGTCAGTGCAGGCCACGTGAAGGGTGTCCACGATCTCGATGGCCGAACGCGGGTCGTCGCGGTCCATCTCCGACAGCAGGGCCAGCCGCTCCTCGGTGTACCCCCGGGCTTCGCGATGCCGACCGGCCCGTACGGCCGCGGTCGTCACCGCGTCGAGCCCCGCGCTGATGAGCACGGCGTCGCCCGTCGCCCGCGCGACGGCGAGTGCCCTGGCGGCCAGGGTCGGATCCGGGTCGAAGGCGGCCGGCCGCTCGGTCCAGGCTGCCGCCGCGGCGAGGGCCGCCGCCACGATCGGGTCGCCGGGGTCTCCGGCCTCGGCGGCCTCCGTGAGATGACGGCGAAGCCGCTCGCCGGGAATGCCTTCGGAGAAGGAGGCGAGAAACCTCGCTGCCGTCTCCACCGCACGGGCCAGGGCCACCGCGCGGCCGTTCCTGTCGCCTGCGGCGTGGGCCTGTGCCGCTGAGGCGAGCAGCAGGTCGAACACGTACTGCCCGGAGATGTTGTCCAGGGAGCAGTCGGCCGCGCTACGCAGGTCCTTGGCCGCTTCGGCGGGACCGGGCGCCCGTTCCGCTGCCTGCAGGTAGTGGCCCTGGGCCTCCGCCAGGAACCGGCGGGCGAAGGTGAGGTGACCCAGCGAGCGGGCCAGATGGTGCCCCGCCCCGCCCGGTCCAGGCGGTGCGGCGGCCAGCGCCGCACGGAGATCGTCCGCGACCCCGTCGAACTCCCGCCGCCAGACCTCGATCGGCGCCGCTGCCCTGGCCCCGCACTGTCTGGCGGCGATCAGCCGCTCCTCTATCGCTGTCGCGGTGCCGGCGGCCCACAGCAGATGGAGTTCCCGAGCCTCGTCGTACTCACCGGCGCCACGTAACCGATCCTCGGCGAAGGCCCTGACGGTCTGCAGGAGCCGCCATCGGCTCGCCGTCCCCGGGGCGCGTACGACGAGACTCTTGTCGACGAGTCGCCCCAGCACATCGCTCACGGCGCCGGGCCGGCGGCCGGCGGTGAGCGCCGTCGCGGCGGCCAGGTCGAAGCCGCCGCAGAACATCGACAGTCGCCGGAACAGCGCCTGCTCCTCCTCGTCGAGCAGGTCGTGACTCCATTCGAGCACCGCGCGCAGCGACCGATGCCGCTGGTCGGCTGCCCGTCCCCCGGTGAGCAGCCTCAGAGTGTCGTCGAGCGCGACCAGCAGTCCGGCAAGCCCCAGGGAGGCGCTGCGGGCCGCGGCGAGCTCGATGGCGAGGGGAATGCCGTCGAGCCGGGCGCAGATCTCCGTCAGCAGGGCCGGGTCGGCGTCGAACTCCGGATCGGCCGCGGTGGCACGGTCGAGGAACAGCGCCTCCGCGTCGGAGGACAGAGGCAGCGGGCCGATCGGCACGGTACGTTCGCCGGGCACGCCGAGGCGCTCGCGGCTCGTCACCAGGATCCGGGTGCCCGGACAGGCTGCCAGCATTCGCTCCGCGAAACCGGCTGCGGTGTCCAGCACGTGCTCGCAGTTGTCGAGGACGAGCAGCGCCCGATCGCGGCGAAGCCGTTCCATGACGGCATCCTCCAACGGCTGCCTGGCGCGCTCGCTGACCCCGAGCACCTTGGCCGCCGCCTGCGTCACGAACCCATCCCGTACGGGAACCAGATCCACGAACGCCCCGCCCGCCGGGTACGAGGAGCAGATCTCCGCCGCGAGGCGGCTCTTGCCCGCGCCGCCCGGACCCAGCAGGGTGACCAGCCGGGAGGCGCCGAACGCCGCCAGGATCGCCTCGTGCTCCCGCTCGCGCCCGACGAACGAGGTCATCGGGGTGGGAATCCCCGCCTGCGGCGCGTCCGGGATGTCGCGGTCCACACCCGCCTGCGGCACCTGCCGGGCCAGCTCCTGCCGGTCGGCCACGCCGTACTTGCGCAGCAGCGAGGCGACGTGGCTCTCGACCGTGCGGACGGAGATGTGCAGCCTGTTCGCGATCTGCGCGTTCGACAGCCGCTCCGCGACCGCCGCCAGCACCTCGGCCTCGCGCTGGGACACCTTTGCGATCATGCGGACATCATCACGTACGTGCGGGCGCGATGGATCTCTCAGTGGTGAATCGGTGGAGAGCACGGATGCGGGACCAGGGCCGCGGGGAGCACTCTGATCATGTAACCGACAAGCACGAACACGAGGGAGCCGACATGAACAAGGTCATCTCGCAGGACGGCACGGCGATCGCCTACGACCGGATCGGGCAGGGCCCGGCGGTGATCCTCATCGGCGCCGGTCCCAATGACCGGTCGGCGACCGCGCCCCTGGCCGAACTGCTGGCCAAGGACCTGACCGTCTACAACTACGACCGGCGCGGCCGTGGCGACAGCGGCGACACCGCCCCCTACGCGGTGGACCGCGAGTTCGAGGACATCGAGGCGATCATCACCGCGGCGGGCGGTTCGGCACACCTGTACGGCACCTCCGGCGGCGCAATCATCGCCCTGGAGGCCGCCGCCCGCGGGCTCGCCGTCGACAGGCTGGCGGTGTGGGAGGTCCCCTACATCCTGCCCGGCACCCGTACGCCGGTGCCGGCCGACTACCGGGAGCAGCTCGTGGCCCTGCTGGCCGAGGGCCGCAGGGGCGACATGTGCGAGCTGTTCCTCACCGCCGCGGTCGGCATTCCGGCCGAGTACGTGGCCCCGATGCGCGACTTCCCGGGCTGGCCGGCGATGGAGGCCGTGGCCCACACGCTCATCTACGACGCCACCATCACCGGCGACTTCTCCCTGCCCGCCGACCGGCTGACCGGCGTCACGGCGCCCACTCTGGTGATCGACGGCGAGACGATCCCGTGGATCAGCAGCACGGCGCAGGCCGTGGCCGATCTGCTGCCGGACGTACGGCGAGCCACCCTCACCGGTCAGCCCCACAACGTGGACCCCGAGGCCATCGCCCCCGTGCTCGCCGCGTTCTTCACCGAGGCCACGGCATGACCACGATCGTCGAGCAGCCGTTCGCGTCGGCGTTCGGCGCACCTCAGGCCGGCAGCGATGGCTGAACTGATCGATCTCGTGTACACCACCGCCGGCGGCATCGTGGGCGCCTCGGTGACCACGTACCGGTCGCGTAACCATGAGCGGCGCCACCTGCGCGCCGACGTGCAGCAGCGGCTCCAACGCGTCGCCGCGGTACGGGCCGGTGTCCGCGACATCGCACCGAGGGGGGCCAGGGACGGGCGACGGATCCGGTACGTGGCCGGCGAACGCCTGCCGGCCTCGGAGCACTTCAGGCTGTCGGTGCTCCTTGAGGACGGCATGGACGCCGAACGCGCGCTGCGCGAAGCGCTCGATGGCCTCGTCGTGAGCGCGTTGTCCGCCGGTGTGCCGCGCAGAGTCCTGGATTTCGCGGGCGGCGGTGAGGAACAGGCGCTCCAGTGCGAGGTCTTACGCCTCATCGACTTCCGCCTCGGCGGCGTCCTGGATGAGGCGGACCTCGACGCGCTCACCGCTGCCGGCGATGACTACCGGGAGGTGACCACCCAGCTCCTCCTCCAGGCGCTCTGGCACCCGTGGCGGAGCCGGCTGCGCATGCGTGCCCGTCTCCGCGCCCTCCGCGCACAGGCCAAGGCCCTGCACCGACGTCAACAGGCTGCCCTGACCATCCTGGCCAGGCCCGAACACACGCTCGCTCTCGACCAGGCTCTCGCCCTCGACCCTGGTCAGGCTTGAGTCGCGTGAGGGCGGGGACCCCTTCGCCGTGCCGGCTTCGCGGGAATGACGGCCCTCGTGACCCCGGTGGGCGGCCACGGGGCATCAGGGCGCTTCGGGCGTCACCTCCGAGGGTGATCGGGTCCCGTCGCGGTCTGCCTCATGATCTTCCGGTGGTGGCAGGTAGGGACGGAAGTGGTCGGCGACGAGGTCGGCGACAGCGGTGGCGTCGCGGGTCCCATCGACCTCGATCACGCGGATGCCCAGGCGCCGGGCGGTGCGGACGGCGTCGTCGGCGATGAGGCGGTCTCGTTCGAGCCGGTTGCGTTGGGCCCGGGCGGGGTCGCTGACGTTGTGCCCGAGGGTCGCGGCCCGGGTGAGGGTGCGTAGTTGCCGGTCACGGAATTCTTCGGTGGGCACCATGACGACCATCTGCCGGGGCGAGCCGGCGACGGGTACGACCAGCTCGGGGCGCAGTCCCCAGCCTTCGGCGACGATGGGGCGTCCGGCGACCAGAGCACGCAGGTCGTCCAGAACCCATGCGAACCGGACGGGGAAGCCGGCCAGCGTTTCGGCGGCCATCTCCTGCGGGGTGGTGTTCACCCAGGTGACATCGGGGTCAGGGTCCTCAGGAGACTGGCCGAGCCGGAGACGGCGAGTGATCCGGCGATCGTTGTGGCCACGGGCGTCGTGGTAGTCGTAGTGATAGGCGGTCAGTCCGTATCGCTGGGCCAGCAGCCGGGCCACGGTGGACTTGCCGGCCCACTGCCCTCCGCCGATCCACAGCACCCGGCCGAGCGTGCCGAACGGATCCCATACTCGAGCCTCACCTGCGGACACAGGCCTCCCTGTCGGCTGCCGACGGCTGATCGCCTGCCGCCATCTTCTCATCAGGAACCCGTCGTCCTGCGGACACTGCTCGTCGCAGACCGTGATCAACACTGATGACCAAGGATCAAGCCGGCAGGCTCTCCAGAGTCAGTGACCAGGGGTAGCCGTCGATGCGCTCGGCCCCGGAGCTCGGCGGGTGCGGCTCGAACTGGCCGGGGCCGAGCAGGACGCGGACGCCTTCGGCGCGGAGTTGGTCGACGCTGCGCTGGAACGGGCTGCGCGATGCCAGTGCGGTGTTGACGAAGGGCAGGATCACCACCGGGATGCCAAGCCCGGGTGCTTCGGAGAGCAGGCCGAGTGCGTAGGTGTCGGCGGTGCCTTGGGCGAACTTGTTGATGGTGTTGTAGGTGGCTGGGGCGACGATGATGGCGTCGGCTCTGGGGGACTTGGGTTCGTGGGGTTTGCGGTACTGACTGCGGACGGGGCGGCCGGTCTGCTTCTCCAGTTCGGCGACGTCGATGAAGTCGAGTGCCGACGGGGTGGCGATGATCTGGACGGTCCAGCCGGCATCTCGGGCGAGGGTGACGAGGCGGCCGACATCGGGGGCGGGGCCGGCGGCGCAGACGATGATGTAGAGGACCTTGCCGGGTTGGGTCACGCGATGACTCCCTGGTTTGCCGCGTACTCGCGGGCCGGGCGGGATGATCAGGCTCCCACCTCACCCACCTACTGATCTGACCGTCCCCCGTCCCGGACGGACGCCGGCCGCACGGGGACAAGCCGATCGGTGGTGGAACGGTTGTCGGCAAGGCTTCGGACGATGTCGGGACCCCATGTGTACTCGACGACGGGTAGTTCGAATCCTGCGGGGAAGCGTTCCATGAACTCTCTGGTCGGCCGGCCGTCGAGGCGCCGGTAGAAGGTGATGGCGGCGACGTTGTCGCGCAACACCTCCAGGTAGACCGTCTTGTCAGGGTGTCGCTCGGCGACCCACCCAAAGGCGTGGTGGACGAGTTGGCGGCCGATGCCGGACTGCTTGCGTTCCGGCTCGACGTGCAGGTTGTCGAGCAGGATGCGCCCGTCGGTTTCGACGGCGAGACAGGCGAACCCCAGGAGGGCGTCGCCGTCGACGGCGACAAGCAGGCAACAGGTGTGATCCTGCTCCGCGGTGACAGTGGCGAGCCGCGTGCTCGAACCCGGAACCTACGGATTGAGGAAGTCGATTCGATCGCAGGTCAGAAGATCTGACCTGCGGTCGCACTGTCCGTAGACGTCCGCGGGATTCCGCCGTCGTTCATCCCCTTGGCCGTGGCTGTACGGCCAGGGCACTGTCAGCTTGGGAAGACTTCCTCGGCAACCTGCGGTCCTCACCGGAGAGTGCTCGTGATCGTGAAGGGTTGGACAGCACCATGGGCGGAGAAGAAGATCTCGGCATGGGAGCCGACATCCACGGATTCATCGAGTGCCGCACATGGACTCCCGGACTCGATGCCGGGGAGACCGCGTGGTGCGCTGCTATCTCGCTAGGGATGTTGGTGGGGAGAGATTACGCTGCCTTTGATTGTCTCTTCGGCGTTCGCAGCTCAGGTCACTGGCGGCCGGTCGCGGCCGATCGCGGACTTCCTCAGGATGCGTCGGAGAGCACCAGAGCGGGGTTGGCGGAATGGGGAGATGCTGCCTTCGGTGTCACGTGGTTGAACGGGGATGAGGTCGCCGCGATCGACTGGGATGAACCAGCCCTCCATCCGACCAATGTGGCCCAGTATCGACGGCTTCCTGATCAGAGCCTCGAACTCGTATACCGTTCGGTATGGAGCCGCAGATTCGCTCGGGTAAGTGGCGTGAACACCTTGGCTGTTGATCCTGATCAGGTCGCTGTGCTGTGGGACGAAGGCACCGAGTGGAAGGACGGAGACACCGTCTTCCGTGTTGAGCGTGCCACGCGCCGCCATGCCGTACCGCCCGACAGCCTGTGGCACGGGGTATGGACAGTCATGCGCACGCTCGCGCACGTCCACGGAGACGATGCTGTCCGCTTGGTGGCCTGGTTCGAGGAGTAGGCGATCCGGCATGCCGGCGTCGATACCGTGCGGGAGATCTCGCTTGCCTGGGTTCATGCGATAGGCAACACTGCAGCGTGCACTCCGAAGAGCGAGCCGAACAGCTGGTAGACGAGTTGTTGGGCCGTATATACACGGCATTGCGTGACGGCGGCCTCGACGCCGAACCCCTCCTCGAACTTGCCTGCTCGCTGGAGGAATGGGGTATGAGTACTGCGGCGACGCAGGAGATCCTCGAACGTCCCGCTGCCCATCTGACCGCGGCCGACCTGACCCGCCTGGGCGAGAGCCTTCTCCGTGACGCCAACTTCGAGCCGAGCTTCGTCCTCGAACCCCGTCTGTGGGCGACGCTGGAGCATGCGCTGGAGGTCGTGAAGCGCGACGTTCGCGCCGGAGGGATCACCCGTCCGCTTCGCTTGGTCACTCACGACTGGGACAGCAGGGGTCGCGCCTGGGTGGAGTTCCTGGGTGGTTATCACGGCAACGGCATCGACCCCATCGCGGGCAGTAGCGCTCAAGGTGCGCTCGGGGAAGTCGCCGATGCTGTCCAGGAAACGTTCATGGGAATGATTGTGAAAGTGTGGCCTGTCTGCGCCACGCACGATCGTGGCCTGCACGCCGGATACGAACATGGGATGGCCGTTTGGCGGTGCACCGGCGATGGGACGCATACCGTCGCGCCAGTTGGTGAACTGCCTTGATCGCGCCAGCGCATGCATGGGGATGGGCGTGGACGTACGGGCGGACGACCATCACCCGGATCGTCGATCGCCCCCGACCAACAACGAAGGCCGGCCCCCACGTGGCGATCGTAGGGCTGTACTTGTGCGGCGGAGTGGCTCTGAGGTCGGCGATGAGGGTGCGGCTGGCGGCGATGGTGGCTCGGGATGTTGTGGTGTGGGGGCTGCCGTCGAGGTCGACCACAACCGCTCCGGCTCGGCGGGCGATGAGGACGCCTGCGGCGGTGTCCCAGGGGTTGTTGCTGAGCATGATGAGGGCGTCGGTCTTGCCGTGGGCGACCCATGCCAGGTCGATGGCGGCGGAGCCGAACATGCGGATGCGTTGTACCCGGGCGGCGAGTTCTTGGGTGAGGGCGAGACGGGGGCGGTTGCGTTCTTCGGCGTTGGTGCCGACGGCGTAGTCGCCGATGGCGACGATGGCGGCGTCCAGGTCGCGGGTGTCGCCGGCGTGGATCGGTGTGCCGTTGGCGCGGGCGCCTGCCCCCTCAGCCGCTGTGTAGCAGGTCGCCAGGAAGGGGAGGTCGATGACGCCCAGGACGGAAGTGTTGTCCTCGATCAGGCCCAGGGAGACGGCGCACAGAGGGAGGCCGTGCAGGAAGTTGGCGGTGCCGTCGACGGGGTCCAGCGCCCAGAGCAGGCCCTTGCCGGCGTGGCTGAGTCCTTCCTCCTCGCCGAGGAACCCGATCTCGGGGGTCTCCCGGGTCAGGAAGTCTCGGACGGCGTCTTCGACGGCGTAGTCCACTTCGGTGGCCATGTCGCGGTCGCCCTTGGCGGTCACCACGCCGGGGCCCTGGTGCGGATGATGTCGGCGGCGATGGTGGTGGCCTGTTCCGCGATGGGCAGCAGGGAGCGGGCGTCGATGCTCATAGGGGTGTGCTCCGCTCCCACATGTCGGTGAAGACCTGGTCGAAGACGGGGCAGCGGAGGCGCGTGCCTGTCTCCAGCAGGCGCTTGAGCCGGTGGTCGAGCTGGCTCTGGCGGATGCCGTTGAGGGACAAGCCTGCGGCGCTGATCTCCTTGGCGGTGTCGAACAGCTCCGCTGGGATAGGAAGAGGAGAAGGCGGCCCGGCTGCTGAACACGAGCTGGTAGGGCGCCCGGGGCTCGAACCCGGAACCTACGGATTAAAAGTCCGCAGCTCTGCCAATTGAGCTAACGCCCCATGCACAGCAAGGGTACAGAGACTACCGGCCGGTACGCGACGCCGTTCTCGCCCCATCACAGTAGCGGATCGTGCGCTTGCCCAGATCGGGAAGAGGCTTCTCAGCGGAAGGCGTCGAGCCCGGTGAGCGCCTTGCCCAAGGTCAGCAGGTGCACCTCCTGGGTGCCCTCGTAGGTGAGCACGCTCTCCAGGTTGTTCATGTGCCGGATGACCGGATATTCCAGGGTGATCCCGTTGCCGCCCAGCACCGACCGTGCCTGGCGTGCGATGTCGAGGGCCGCGCGGACGTTCGCCAGCTTGCCGAAGCTGATCTGGACGGGCTCCAGGCGTCCCGCGTCCTTGAGCTCTCCCAGGTGGAACGCCGTCAGCGACGCCTGCGTCATGCCCACGTACATCCACGCGAGCTTCTCCTGGGTGAGCTGGAACGACCCGATCGGCTTGTCGAACTGCACACGCGTCTTCGCGTACTCGACCGCCGACTCCAGGCACGCGCGGGCCGCTCCCACGACCCCCCACAGGATGCCGAAGCGGGCCTCCGACAGGCACGAGAGCGGGCCCTTCAGGCCCGTCACACCGGGCAGTACGGCGGAGCCGGGCAGGCGTACGTCGTCGAAGTACAGGGACGAGGTGACCGACGCCCTCAGGGACAGCTTGCGGTGGATCTCAGGGGCGGAGAAGCCCGGCGTGGAGGTCGGGACGACGAAGCCCCGGATGCCCTCGTCGGTCTGCGCCCACACCACGGCGACGTCCGCGACCGAGCCGTTGGTGATCCACATCTTGGAGCCGTTGAGGATCCAGTCGGACCCGTCGCGCTTGGCGTACGTCCGCATGCCGGCCGGGTCGGAGCCGTGGTCGGGCTCGGTCAGGCCGAAGCAGCCGATGGCCTCGCCCGCCGCCATCCGGGGCAGCCACTCCTCCTTCTGCTCGTCGGAGCCGTACCGCCAGATGGGGAACATGGCCAGCGAGCCCTGCACCGACACGAACGACCGCAACCCCGAGTCGCCGGCCTCCAGCTCGCGGCAGGCCACGCCGTACGAGACCGCGTCGGTGCCGGCGCAGCCGTAGCCCTCCAGGTGCATGCCGAGCAGCCCCAGCGAGCCGAGCTCGGGCGCGAGCTCGCGCGCGGGGAACACGCCCTCCTCGAACCAGCCCGCCACGTGCGGCAGGACGCGGTCGGACACGAACGATGCGACCGTGTCGCGGATGAGCCTCTGGTCCCCGTTGAGCCGGTCGTCGACGCGCAGCAGGTCGTCCATGGCGATCCTCTCCTCGCACAAGCGCCTTTATGTAAGGGGCTACCAGGGTTTCTACAGGGGAATTCCCGATGTGCCAAAGAGGGCAGCGGGGGCACGCTTGAGACATGAACGAGAACATCAAGCAGTTGCGCAGGACTCACGACGGCAGGATCATCGCGGGCGTCTGCTCCGGTGTCGGGGAGTACCTCGGCATCGACGCCAACCTGGTCCGCATCGCGCTCGCGGTGGCGACGCTCTTCGGCGGGGTGGGGGTCGGCCTGTACGCGATCGGCTGGCTGCTCATGCCCGAGGCGGGCAGGGACACCTCGATCGTCCAGGACCTGCTGAACAAGCAGCAGGCCAAGTCCACCTGGCAGAGCGGCACGACGACCACCCCGGGCACCTGGGACGACGAGCAGAAGCCCCAGCAGTGATCAGGTGGGCGCCGAGGCTCGCACCCGGCGGGACTCGTCGCCGCGGGACTCGGTCCAGACCATGGCCAGCACGGCCGCGCACGTCACTCCCATGACGCCGGACAGTGCGACCACGAGTTCGGGACCGAGTCTCTCGGCGGCCAGACCGCCCACCAGGATCCCGGCGCCCTGCGCGGCCATCAGCCCCGACTGCGCCAGGCCGAACGCCTGCCCACGCCGCTCGGCCGGCACCCGTTGTACGAACGCGGCGTTGGCCGCGAGCTGGTAGGCCCCGCCCACCCCCGACAGGACCCAGGCCGCCAGCACCACGGCCAGAGGCGGCCGCAACGCGCTGACGACCAGCGGCAGACAGCTCAGCGCCGCCATCCAGCCCATCAACCGGAGGCGTCGCGACGGCGACACGAACCTGCTGAAGAGGAACGCCCCCAGCACCGTGCCCGTCGGCATCGCGGCCATCAGCAGCCCGGTGACCACCGGGACGGGCAGCCCCTCGGGGGCGAGGGCCGCCGCGTACGGCGCGGCCAGCCCCTCCGGCAGCACGTAGAACCCGCACAGCCAGGCGAACATCACCAGCGTACGCAGCCGCTTGTCGCCGAAGACCAGGCGCGCCCCGGCCCTGGTCATCGCCCACATGGACGGCCGGTCCCCCTCGGCGGCCGCCGCCGGCCGCCGCCGCACGCCGGAGACCAGGATCAGCGCCGAGCCGAGGAACGTGGCGGCGTCCAGCGCCAGCGCGCGGTACGGGCCGAGCGTGGCGATCACCGCGCCGCCCGCGGCGAAGCCGAGCATCTGCACGCCCTGATTGGTCATGTTCTGCAGCGCCGTGCCCACGACGTACCGGTCGCCCTCCAGCACCTCGGGCAGCAGCGCCGCCCGCGCGGCCGAGAACGGCGCGCTGAGCAGCACCACCAGGAACACCAGCGCGCACAGCACGGAGAACGGCATGCCGGGCAGCGCCATCACGGCCACCAGGGCCGCGCGCAGCAGGTCGCACGCCACCATGACCCCCCGCCGGGCGAACCGGTCGGCTAGGCCGGCCAGCAGCGGGCCGCCGGCGATCGACGGCAGGTAGGTGAGGGCGTAGACGGCGGCGGTCGCGAGGGGCGAGCCGGTGCGGTCGTAGACGAGGACGGCGAGCGCCACCTGGGCGAGCTGGTCGCCGAGGAGTGACAGGCCCTGGCCGTACCACAGTGCCCGGAACTCGCCGATGGCGATGACCTCGCCGTAGGTGGCTTGGTGCTCTTCAGCACGGCGATGCCGCCCCGGCAGCCGTCGCGTCCGCATGGCCCCCATTGGACTCCGCTGTGCCTGACTCTGAGTATTCAGTACGTCACCTAAGGTGCCTGATCAGGCCCCGTACCGCAAGCAGAAGAGGGCAACCGGCGCCCGGGGGCTCACCAGCCGAGCTCGTGCAGGCGGGCGTCGTCGATGCCGAAGTGGTGGCCCACCTCGTGCACCACCGTGATCCGTACCTCTCGTACGACCTGCTCCTCGGAGTCGCAGATCCGGCAGATCGCATTGCGGTAGATCTCGATGCGGTCGGGAAGAACCGCGGAGTACCAGTCGCCACGTTCGGTAAGGGGAATTCCGGTGTACAGGCCCAGAAGGTTGGGTTGGGGCGGATCGTCCACCACCGTGACGACGACGTTGTTCATGACGCGGGTCAGCTCGGCGGGGATGGTGTCCAGCGCCTCGGCGACCAGCTCCTCGAACGTTTCCCGCGAAATATCGATCACATGTGCCATTCTGCCTCGCGCCGGGGGTAGGCAAGTAAACGTATGAACGTCGCTCGCATCCTTCGGACAGTCATCGCGTCGAAGGCGTCGAGGGTCGTGGCCGCCCTCATGGTCGCGGCCGTCGGCGCCTGGCTCGGCATCTTCCTCAGCGGCACCGTACGGGCCCAGATCGGGCCCGTGGAGACGGGCATGTCGCTGCGTCCCGCGTGGGACGGTGAGACGGTCGTGGACGCGAGCCCGCTGGGCACGCTCACGTTCCACACCCACGACGCCCCGCTACGGCTGCGCATCACGTTGGACAACATCGACCAGGAGCGCGCCAAGGCCCTCATCGAGGACCCGCGCCTGACCGACCGGCTGCCCGGCATCATCGAGCGGGACCTGCTCGACGGCGTGCGCGCGCTGGTCATCCGGTCGCTCCTGTGCGCGGGGGCGGGGGCGCTGGTGGCGGTGCTGCTGGTGTTCAGGCGGCCCAAGGTCGCGCTGCTCAGCCTGCTCGCCGCCGCCGTGGGGCTCGCGGGGACGGGCGCGCTCGCCGCGTACACGTTCCGGCCGGACTCGCTGGTCGAGCCGCGGTACTCGGGCCTGATCGCCGCCGCGCCGTCGCTGGTCGGCAGCGCGGAGTCGATCGTGACGAAGTTCGAGTCGTACCGGTCGCAGCTCACCAAGCTGGTCACGAACGTCTCCAAGCTGTACAACACGGTCTCGACCCTGCCGGTGTACGACGGTGACCCGCGTTCCATCCGCGTCCTGCACATCTCGGACATTCATCTCAATCCGATCGCTTGGAACGTCATCCGGTCCCTGAAGGACCAGTTCGCCGTGGACATGATCATCGACACGGGCGACATCTCGGACCACGGCACCAAGCCCGAGAACAAGTTCGTGGAGGAGATCGGCCGCCTCGGCGTCCCCTACGTCTTCATCCGCGGCAACCACGACTCCATGACCACCCAGAAGGCCGTCGCCAAGCAGAAGAACGCCATCGTCCTGGACGACAGGTCGCAGCAAGTCGGGGGCCTGACCATCTACGGGCTCGGCGACCCCCGCTTCACCCCGGACAAGTCGGTGGCCATCGACTCTGACCCGGCGAAGCTGGAGCAATGGGGACGTGACCACCTCCCCGAGGTCGGCAAGCCGGACCTCGTGGCGGTCCACGACGGCATCATCGGCCGCGGCTTCTCCGGCTCCACCCCCATGGTCCTGGCCGGCCACGCCCACGCCCGCTCCACCACCATGCTGCCCACCGGCACGCGCGTGCTCGTCCAGGGCTCCACCGGCGGCGCCGGCCTGCGCGCCCTCGAACACGCCGAGCCCACCCCCGTCCAGGCGTCGGTCCTGTACTTCGACCGCGAGACCAAGCGTCTGCAGGCGTGGGACGACATCACGCTCGGCGGACTGGGGGAGCAGTCGGTCTACATCCAGCGTCACGTGGAGGAGAACCCTGGACGTATGATTTCTCCAGCGCCAACGAACACCCCGACGCCATCGGGGACCGTGACGGGCACGCAGTCGCCGGCCGCCGGCCCGCCACTTTGGCATCAGGGGCAATCGTCCCCTATGCTTCAGAGGTCTCCGACGGAAGGCGACAGGGAATCCTGAGCCCCCATCGTCTAGCGGCCTAGGACACCGCCCTTTCAAGGCGGCGGCACGGGTTCGAATCCCGTTGGGGGCACCGCGAAGCGCCTGGCGCTACCGGGAAACGGATGGTCGAAGGCCACCGAAGAACTGGTAAGCTAAGCGAGTCGCAAGGCAAGAACAGCAAGATACGCAAGACAAGCAAGGTCCTGTAGAGCAGTTTGGAGTGCTCGCCACCCTGTCAAGGTGGAGGTCGCGGGTTCAAGTCCCGTCAGGACCGCTCTGGGTCAGGTAGCTCAGTTGGTACGAGCGTCCGCCTGAAAAGCGGAAGGTCGGCAGTTCGACCCTGCCCCTGACCACCTTTTTGAACAGCCAAGATGCCCCGTAGCGATCACCGCTCCGGGGCGTTTTCGCGTCTGTGACGGCAACGCTGACAGCCACGTCGCCACCTCCAACGCAGGGTCGACCATGGCACGCTGGTGTTCGGGTGGTTACTTCCTTGGCCTGTGGCGAAAGATTCGCACCACGGCACAGTGCTGCCCAGGGCGCTTCGGACGGTTCGTGCTGTCGACACCGCCGCGGCCGGCCGGGCTGGAACACGGGTCGGCGCAGGAGGCCATCAGGGTATTGATGGCCATGGGGTTCATTGAGCTGCGAGCCGGCAGCCACCTCGTGAAGCGCGCGTTGGCTGCGGGGGAAACGGACGCGGCACTGACGCATCTCGAGCACATGCGCATGATCGCGGACGTGTGCCACAACCTTCCGAAGGATTTCTTCCCCAAGAGGCGCAAGACTCGTGAGCGGCACGCCATCGAGAGCCTCCGATTCCACCTGCGGGAGCTTGATTCCGACGATCGTGCTGCTCAGTGGGTCGTGGGGCAGCTAGAACGTCAGGGGTTCGACTATGTTCGGGTGCTCCGAGATCGGACCAAATGGAAGCACGCCCGGTAACGGCCACTGAGCGTGCCGACCCAGCTGTGAAAGCGCTTGGCTATCCGAGGGCATCGCCCAGCTTACGCAGGGCGGTGCGCTTGTCGTCGAGGGAGGCGTGGGCGTAGATCGTCATGGTCACCTCGATGTCGCTGTGGCCGACGATGTCGCGGACGACCTGGGGCGGGACGCCGAGGTTGAGCAGAAGCGTCACGCAGGTGTGGCGGAGGTCGTGAAAGCGCATCTCGCCGAGGCCGGCAGCCTCGCGGATCGCTCCCCAGCTACGCCGTAGGTTGTCCGGTTCCATTGGGGTGCCGCAGCGCGAAGGGAAAACCAGGCCGTGTTCCGTCCACTCCTCCCAGCGGTCCGAGCGTTAGATCGGCACGTCCGGCGAGCCGCCCGTCACCGCCGAAGGACGGCACCTACCCGCCCCTCACGCTCATCTCCGAGGTGAAGCTCCAGGAGGAGTTCGACGTCGCCAGGGTCACCGTGCGCAAGGCATGGAAGCCCTCAGAACCCAAGGCCTGATCACCACCAAGCCCGGCAAGGGCTCCATCGTCACCCGCCTAGCAACGAGGACGCGTGACCCGACTTGTAGTCTTGACCCATGCCCGATGCGATCACGGTCAGCCCTGCGGAACCCGGTGACGGGGACATTCTCGGCGAGATCCACGCCCTGTCCTGGGGCGTCTCGCACGGCCCGTTCTGCACGCCGAAGGTCGCTGCGGCCGGGATCGAGGAGCGGCGCACCAAGTGGCACGGCATTCTGGCCGAGGGCGTGGAGGGGATCCTGCTTGCGCGCTTGAACGAGCGGCCGGGGGCCTTCGCCCGGTTCGGGGCCTCCACTTCCCGCCCCGGCCTGGCGGAGATCCACACCTTCTTTACCCACCCAGACGTCTGGGGCAGCGGCATCTCGATGGTCCTGCTGACGGCCGTCTTGGATCGAGTGCGAGACGCCGGGTACGACGACCTGCATCTGTGGACGCTCCGAGACTCCGCCCAAGCGCGCCGCTTCTACGCCAAGAATGGCTTCGCCGAGACCGGCAGGACCCACGACCACGACTTCGGCGATGGCCCCCCACTGGCCCTGGTCGAGTTAGAACGAGCCGTACCGGATCTCGCGGCCGGCTCTTGCAAGGCTTCCCACTGAGCTGAGTACCGCACCAGTTGGAGCGTCAAGCACGTCCTGAGCACGATGTGTCACGCGGGTCATGAGACCCGACACAGCCATGGTCCTCGTGGATGAGTACTTTCTCAACGTCTTCAAGGCGGCCCGCCTCCGGCGGCCCGCAGCGCGTCCGGGCGGTCTGCTGGCCGCGCTGCGGCTCTCCGGCCGGTCGCGGCCAGCACCGCCCACGCGCCATTCACAGTCGGTCGATCTCACCTCGTACGACTTCGACTTCGTCAAGGCGGCCCAGTCTGGCGAGGGTGACGCTGAGGTTCGTCAGTGAGGAGACGAGGTCGGGTCGATACCGGTCCGGATCGACCTCCGCCAACACCCGATAGATGTGAACGGCTTCCTCGGCTACGGACCGCGCCTCATCTGGGCGCCCAACTTCCGCGAGGACGACACCAAGGTTCGTCAGTGAGGAGGCGAGGTCGGGTCGATACCGGTCCGGATTGACCTCCGCCAACACCCGATAGATATGAACAGCTTCTGTTCCGAGAGAAACTGCTTCACTGGGTCGACCAGTCTTCGAAAGTCGGATACCGAGGTTGGAGAGGGACCGGGCGAGGTCGGGGCGGTATCGGTCAGGGTTGACCTCTGCAAGCTCCCGGTAGATGCGCACAGCCTCCGTTCCGCTGCCTTGGTCGTGTCAGGCAGGGAAGTGGAGGCTTTGCGCTTCCTGCGGCGCCCCTCCTGCAGGAGATGCCTGCCAGCTCATCGGCTAGGGGCCCGTACCGGGTGACCTTGGCGGAGGTGACAGCAGAACGCCAGACGGATGGTCGCCGGCAGGGAGACGACAGGCATGAACCAGGAGGCATCAGGCCCACGATGCACCTGACACGGGTCGTCAGTTCCGCAGGACCGATCCTCGTGGATCAGACAATCTGATCTTATGAAGGTGATGACTGCCACTGAAGCGTCTCGAAGCTTTGCGGCGGTTCTCGATGCGGTCGAGCATGGAGAAACGATCGTGGTAACTCGCGGCGGGAAGCAGATCGCTGTGATCGGCCCCGCGCCGACAGCGCCGGGGCGTACGGTCAAGGCGTTTCTGGCAAGCAGAGCGGGGACGTTGGACGCCGATTTCGAAGCTGACGTAGCAGCGGCCCGCGAGGCGATCGACAACGAGATGAGGGCCACGTGGCCCGACGCCTGATCCTTGAGACCGGTGTGCTCATTGCGGCCGAGCGAGGCAAGGCATCCGTGGACGCGGTGATAGGAGACGCCGATGACCTGGCGATCTCGGCGATCACTGTGGCTGAGTTGCTCGTCGGCGTAGAACTGGCCGATGCGGCACGACAGCCCGATCGGCAGGCCTTTGTGGATCAAGTTCTCGCGTTGATCCCTGTTGAGGAGTACACGACGGACGTCGCCAGAGTCCATGCCCCTCTTCTGGCGCATGTCCGACGAGAGGGCAAGTCGCGAGGCGCCTACGATCTGCTGATCGCGGCTACGGCCGCGGCCACCGCGAGAACGGTGCTGACGATGGATGCGTCTGCCGCATTCGACGATCTCCCTGGCGTGCGCGCTCAGGTAGTTCCTCGCTGAAGTTCTATGCTCGGACGTAACGGGGTCCTTAGAGTCGTCTTGTGATCAAGGTTCTACAAGTGGGAACAGATGGCGAACGCCGTAGCCGGTCGCAGCGCGGACGGGGCCTGCCCGCCCCTCGCGCTCGTCTTCGAGGGCTCCGTCTTGGAGGGCTCCCTCTTCGAGGGCTCCGTCGTCGCCCGTCCCGACCAGCCATGAGCGCCTGATGGGGTTCTCCGCCATCTACCTGTTCGACGGGCGCCAGTGGACCGAGCACCAGGAGGAGCCGGTGCCGCCCGAGGTCGAGCCGTGGCTGAGGGTCGACATCCATGACAGTGACATCGCGACCGTGGTCTACCGGCCGGCGGGGCGTGGGAGCGGCGTCGCCTACCTGGGGTTCACTCCTCGCACGTACTTCGAGGACGAGGACGCCTCGTCGCCGACCGACGTCGTCCGGGAGGCCACGGGCCTCGCCGACTGGTGGATGCTGCGGAGCCATGGGGGTGGCGAGCTGGAGCATGCGGTGAAGGCGAGCGAGTTGCTCGGCTACCTCGCCGAAGACCGCGATCCCTGGGAGCTCGACCTGGACGACGAGGAGGAGGACGTCGACGTACTCGACGACGGGGAGGTCTTCGTCGAGGTCAAGACCGCCCGGTTCCTTGAGGCCCTGGACCTGCCCGTCCCTGCGGACCTCCCGGACTGACCGAACTGGCGCATGGACTGCCCCGTACGAACGGGTCTGGACCGTATTGTCCGGGCTCTGGGCGTGCCTTTATGGAGTTCCGGGCAGCGTCGTCAGTATGAATGGTGGAAAACGGTTCAAGCCCATCATCGGCCTCCTCTTTCTGTTCGCGGCCGGATCCTGCGGGAACGCCCCCATCCAGATCAGTGCCGTCGAGACCGCGCCCGCGGGAGGAGCCGCAGCCGCTCTCAGGTCACCCGGGGACCCCAGCGATGATCCCGCCCAGGGATCCGGCGGCGTCGGAAGCCTCGAAAAGGCGGCCACCGCGGCCACGCACGCCGTCGAGGGCACCCACGTCCTCTCGGTCCAGTCGGAGAACGGCGGCCAGATCTGGGAGGTCCAGCTGGGCCGTCCCGACGGCACCGAGCAGTTGATGGAGGTGGACGCGTCAGGGGACGTCGTCTCGAAGCCCCGGACCAAGGACACCGGCAGAGGCGAGAAAACCAGGGTCATGGGCATCATCAAGGACGCCGAGCTCTCCTTCGACGACGTGGTGAAGAAGGTGTCCTCCGCGGTGCCGCACGGCAAGATCACCCACATCAGCCTGGACAGGTACACCGACAAGGTTCTCGTCTGGGATGTCGACGTCCTCACCCCGGACGGTGCCTGGCACGGCCTCAAGATCGACGCCAGGACCGGCGCCGTCGACAAGACCGGCTAGCGGGTTCGGTCGCCGGGGCCGTCAGCGGAGCGGGTCGAACTCGCGCAGGGCGGTGGGCTGCTTGCCGGTGGTGATCTGTTCCGCCAGGAGGCGTCCCGTGGCGGGGCCGTGGGCCAGGCCCCACATGCCGTGCCCGCCGGCCACGTACACGCACGGGGTCCGGGTGGCGCCGATCAGCGGACGGCCGTCGGGGGTGACCGGTCGCGGGCCGACCCAGACGTCGGTGCGTTCGTCCCAGCGTACCCCGTCCAGCAGGGGGCGGGCGGAGGCGATGATCGCCTCCAGCCGGGCCGGGACGGCCGGGGCGTCGGGGTCGCGGAACTCCATGGTGCCCGCCACACGCAGCCCTCCCTGGTACGGCGTGCATGCCACCCGTACGTCCGGCAGGTAGACCGGTCCCGGGACGGGGCGGTCCACGGGCACGGTGAAGGAGTAGCCGCGCCCGGCGCGCACCCGGGAGCGCACTCCCCAGCGGGAGGCCAGGCGCGGCAGCCAGGCGCCGGTGGCCAGCACCACCGCGTCGGCGGACAGCATCGTGCCGTGGCGGGAGACCACGATGGCCTTCCTGTCGTCGCTGCGCACGTCGGCGACCTCGAAGGCGTACACGGTCGCGCCGCGGGCCATGACGGCCCTGCCGAGGGCGTGGACGAAGCGGCCCGGGTCGACGTACCGCTGACCGTCGATCCGTACCCCGGCCCGCAGGGCGTCCGAGGCGAGCGGGACGTGCTCGGCCACCTGGCCGGCGTCCAGGATGGTGTGGTCGACCTGCTGCCCGGCGTCCGCCAGCCTGCGCAGCTCGCGCAGCAGACCCTGGGCCTGGCGCGGGGTGCGGAAGGCCGCGGTGATCGGTGCCGCCACGGTCGAGACGGCCGGCCCGTCGGCGCCGAGGATCTCGTACGCCTCGATGGACTCCTGGTTGAGCGGCAGGTTGGCGCGCACCGCCCGGCTCCACGACGACCAGCGGCAGTTGGCGGCGAAGCGGGCCAGGAACGCCCACAGTCCCGGGTCGAGGGTCGCGGGGATGTGCAGCGGGGCGGCGGGGTTCAGCAGCGAGCGCAGGCCGTAACGCAGGACGGAAGGCTCGTTCAGCGGGATGGCCAGGCCGGGGGCGATCCATCCGGCGTTGCCCCAGGACGCGCCGGCCGCCACCCCGCCGCGGTCCACCACGTGGACCTCGACGCCGCGTTCCTGCAGGAACCACGCGGTCGACAGGCCCACGATGCCCGCGCCCACCACGATCACCGATCGCGGCCAGTCGCCGATGCGCTCGGTGCCGCCCATGCCCTACCTCCGAACCCCGGAACGAATGCTGCTCTCGACGTCAGCATGGCCCGGAGGCCGCGGCCTGACGTTGTGCGTGGCAGACAATCGGAGCGGCGGCCTTGTGCGACGGGGACAACGCTCAGGACTCCTCGGCGGCGGCCAGACCGATGATCATGGCCAGGCGCTGGCGGGCGTCGCCGAGGTCCAGCGGGGTGACCTCGCTCATCTTGCGCAGCCGGTTGCGGACGGTGTTGCGGTGGACGCCGAGGCGCTCGGCGGCGACGGCGGGATCGCCCTGAGCCTCCAGCCACGCCCGCAGCGTCGCGACGTACTGGGTCGCGTGCAGGGTGTCGTGCCGGCGCAGGGCGCTGACCGGCCCGCGCGCGGGGGTCCGTCCGGTACGTGCCGCGACGCGCAGGCGCTGGAGCAGGATGTCGTCCCAGGACTCGTCGTAGGCCGGCGGCGTGGTGCGGGGATCGCGCGTCTCGTGCAGGGCCAGGCACTCGTCGGCCTCCTGCCTGCCGGCCGGCAGCTCCGCCGCCTCGGCCGCCGCGCCGATCCCGGCGGCGACGCGTACCCGGGCCGGCAGCGCCGCCTGGAGCGCGGACACCCACTCCCGCGCCGCGTCCGGTTGCTCGCCGGGCAGGATCGTGTAGATCGTGTTGCCCAGCAGGGTGCTGCGTCCCGGCCGGGACCAGCCGAAGCCGGTGGTGGCCCGCTCGAAGGCGAGCAGCAGCGCGGCGTGCCGCTCGGTGGCGATGTACGCGCGGACCGCGATGACGCGCATGGCTCCGTGCGGCAGGCCGAGCTGGCTCACCACCGTCGCGGCGTCGGCGCTGCCCTCCAGCAGGCGGATGACCAGGTCCGACTCCACCTGCCGCTCAAGGTCGGCGCTCGCCCGGGAGCGCAGGAGGTGCAGCGCCACCGTGCGGGCGCCGTCCGCCAGGGCGGCGCGCCGGGCCCCGGCCAGGGGAGTCGCGCACATCACCCACACCGAGCCCAGCAGCTCGCGTCCCGCTCGGACCGCCACCACCATCCGCCCGGCCAGGCCGTGCTCCGGGTCCGGCTCGACGAACACCGGCTCGTCCACGGCCGCCAGGTGGGCCGACACCCCCCGGGCGTGGAACAGGTTGCGCAGCCGGTCCGGAACCTGCCGGGCCAGGATGGTCTCCACCCGGGCGGGATCGCCCGCCTGCTGCGAACGCGAGTAGGCCAGCACCCGCGAGAGCCGGTCCTCGATGGTCACCGCGCCGCCGACCGCGTCGGCCAGGCTGTCGGCCAGGGCGAACAGGTCCGTGGGGCCGCGCCCCGACTCGGTCTCCCGCCCCTCCAGCACCAGTCCGTAGACCACGCCGGCCAGCTGGCTCCACGAGACGGCGGGGTCGACCAGCATCACCGCCACGCCCTCGCTCGCGCCGGCCAGGGACGACTCCCGCTCGGCGTCGGCCCCGGCGCGCACCAGCACCACCGCGGCCTGGGCCGCCACCGCCCACCGCACCGCCTCGGTCACCGACGCGGCGCCCACGGCCAGCAGCACATCGCCCGGCACCCGGCTGTCGGTGGCGTCGGGCATCGCCACGCTGCGCAACGGCGCCGAGCGCGAGTCGGGCCGGCCGCACAGCCGCACCCCGTATCCGCCCAGCACGTTGACCAAACGGTCCAGTCTGATCATGAGCTGTTCCCTGTCGGATCGTCGCCCTCCGGGTGCCCCCATCGCAGGAGGGCACCCGGCGCGTGGACGCTAAGCGGCCTCGTAGCGGCGCTGGCACTTGATGCAGTAGCGGGCCAACGGCCGGATCTTGAGCCGTTCGAACGGGATGCCCGCCTCGCAGTGGGCGCAGCGGCCGTAGCTGCCCGCCTCCATCCGGCTGAGGGCCTTGCCGAGCTCGGCGATGGCACGGTCGGCGGTGGTCAGGGAGACCAGCAGCTCCTGGTAGGTGTCGTCGGCGCCGTTGCTGTCCTCCGCCTGGGCCTGCAGGCCGACGAGCTGGCGGGTACGCCGGTCGAGCTGCTCCTGCAGGTCCTGACGGAGCGTCTGCAGCTGCACGGAGCTGAGATGCGGCGTCTCACCGATGGGGGTTTCACCGATGGCGGTTTCACGGATGGGCGTTTCACGGATGGGCGTTTCGTGGAAGTCGGTCATGTGGAGACTCCTGGTGAGAAGACGGGCGAGTTCGGGGCGGCTCAGCGGCCGCGTGCGGTGATGCCGGCCGCGAGAGCCGGTTGCAGGCACAGGCGGGTCAGGCCGCGGATGGTGGCGTGCGCGGGGTGCGGCGCCGCGGTGACCGGCATGCGCAGCGCGGTGTGCAGACGGTGCAGCAACTGCCCCTGCTGGGCGCCGCCGCCGGTGACGAGCAGACCGTTGCCGCGCGCGGTCGCCCGGAGGCAGGCGGGCAGGCGGCGCAGCAGGCCGGCCGTCATCTCGACGACGCCCTCCAGCGCGTACGGGAGCAGGCCGGCGCCGGTCGTGGCACTGAGCTGGAGGGCGGCGGCGTCGGTGATGGCGCCGTCGCGGATGGCGACGATCTCGACGATGCCCGCCCCCACGTCCAGCAGCAGGCACGGCCGGGGATCGGTGACGTCCAGACCGGCGCCGACGGCCGCGGCCAGCGGCTCCTCCACCAGCGTCACCTCGCACGCGGCCGCCTCGGCGACCGCGGCGCGCACCGCCCGGCGGTCACTCGGCGTCGCGGCCACGGGCACGCCCACCATCGCCCGCTCCAGCGGCCGGCCGTCCGGCGGGCGGGCGTCCCGGAGCACCAGGTCGACCAGCCGCAGGCAGGCACCGGGGTCCGCGACCATGCCGTGCCGGATCGGCCGCACCGGACCGGCCGAACCCCATCCGGGAACACCGACCCCGGACGGGAGGGCCGACGGGCGGTCGGCGACGACGCATGCGCTCGCCGACAGCCACCGGGTACGCGCGGTGCCCAGGTCGAGCGCCACATAGCCCCGGCGGGTGGAAGCGGGGGCGGCGGCGTTCATGCCGTCACCTCGTGACGGCGCGCGAGGGCGCATCCCTCGCACGTGCGCCGGTGGGGGCGCCGCCGCAGCTGCTCGAACGCGATGAACGCCCCGCAGCACTGGCAGGTGCCGTAGAGCCCCCGGTCCATGCGCTCCAGCGCGGCCTCGATGGCGGCGACCCTGCGCCGGGCCGTGCGCCGGCGTACGCGGCCGGCTGACGGGCAGGGCTGCGCGACGGCGTGGGCGAGCTGGTCGTACAGCAGCCCGCGCAGCTCCTCCAGCCGCGCCATGTGCTGCTCGTAGTGCTGCAGATGGGTGTGGACTGATCTGACGTCGGCCATGACGATGATCGGCTCCTTGCTCACACGGAAGAAAGCGCTCGCACGGAGGCAGGCGCTCACACGAAAGAAGGTGCTCACACGAAGGGAGGACGGCACGCCCCACGCGGGGGTACCGGTGACCGAGCCGGCGCGACGGCGGGAGTCCGGGCACGCATGGCCGGCCCCACGGCGCGCGAGCAGCCGTAAGACAGCAGACGAAGGAGGGTCGGCTAGATCAGCGGAGGGCTGCGCGACCCCGCGGCGCGGTGCGCCAGCTGCTGGGGATCGCGGATCTGGTGCAGGTCCGGGTGGGACGGGAGCAGCAGCGCGAGATGGGCGGCCGCGTCGTGCCGCTCACGGCGCGGCGGCGGCCACAGCGACAGCACATGGTGCTCGCGGGCGTTGGCGTTCTGCGGCGGCAGGCTCGTCAGCTGGGCGTCCCATGCGCCCAGGCTCCACGCCTGACCGGGAACGGGCGGCGCCCCGTGGCCCGTGCCGCCGCCGTAGCGGGCGTAGCTGCACACGGACAGCAGCAGGGACAGCAGGACCAGGGCCATCACGCTGCCACGCGCGATGGGCCCGCGTGGTGTCGCCCACGGTCCCGTCATACGGCCGACCATAGCCGAGAGGACCCGAAAGACGAAAAGAGTTAGACGTCCGGTTTTTCGCTGATCGACGGGTTGTCCCCGTTGCTGTCCCGGGCGGGGTACGGTGGCCGCCAGACGCCCGGAGACACATCCGGCACCACCCGTCCGGTGAGGAGGAGACGTGCGCGGAAGACTGCCCGCCGTCCTGCTCCTGCTGATGTCGGTGTTCGTGTTCGCCGGTCCCGGAGCTCACGGCGACGCCGATCGGAACGCCCACCAGAACGTACTCCAGTCCGCCTGGTGGAGCGCTCCGGGCATCGCCGGCCACGCGGGGCTGGGTGACCCTGCCCCGCCCGACCTCCACCCGGCACGCGGCACGCCGGTCCTGCCGGTGTGGCTCGCCGTCGCGCCGCCCGTCTGGCAACCGGGCCAGGCCACGCGCCGCGCCTCCTTCACCGCCACGCGGCCCCCCGCTCCACCGCGGCCGGGCCACCGCGTGGCCGGCGCTCGCGCGCCACCCTCCACGACGCGCTGACGTCCTTCTTCCCGACAGCCTGTGGAGGCTTCCATGTCCCGTGCGCCCGTGTGGCGCGCGGTGATCGCGTGTGCCCTCGTGATCACCGCTTTCATCCTCGCTTTCACCATGTCGCCGCGCCTCGGGCTCGACCTGCGCGGCGGCACCCAGCTCGTCTTCGAGACCCGCGACTCGCCCACCGCCAAGGCCGACTCCGACGCCACCGACCGGGCCCTGGACGTGCTCCGGCGCCGCGCCGACGCGCTCGGCGTCGTCGATCCCACCCTGGTCAGGTCGGGCGAGCGGCGGATCATCGTCGAGCTGCCCGGCGTGCTCGACCCGCGCCAGGCGGCCGAGGTCATCGGCAAGACCGCGCAGCTCGCCTTCCACCCGGTCACCGGCCAGGCCGACGCGGGCGACGCCCAAGCCGTGGCCGACGAGTCGGGGCAGCGGCTCTCGCTCGGCGCAGCCGCGATCACCGGCGACGGCGTGACGGACGCCGTCGCCCGCACTGATCCGCAGCAGGGCCCCGGCTGGTTCGTCACGGTCGACTTCCGCGACCCCGCCGCCTGGCAGCGGCTCACCGGCGCCCTCGCCTGCGAGCAGGTCGGCGATCCCAAGCGCCGGCTGGCCATCGTCCTCGACAAGGAGATCATCTCCTCGCCCCAGGTGGACGCGTCCGTACCCTGCCAGGCAGGCATGCAGGGCGGATCCACGCAGATCACCGGCTCGTTCACGCCCGAGGAGGCGCAGAACCTCGCCGTGCTCATCAAGGGCGGGTCGCTGCCCGTCCCCATGGAGCTGATCGAGCAGCGGACCGTCGGCCCCACGCTCGGCTCGCAGGCCATCGAGGCCAGCGCCAAGGCGGGCGTCGCGGGCGTGCTCCTCACGGCGGCGTTCATCGTCGCCGTCTACCGGCTGGTGGGGCTGCTCGCCGCCGTCGCCCTCGCCGTCTACGGGCTCCTCTCGTACGCGGCCCTGCTCGCCCTCGGCGCGACGCTCACCCTGCCCGGACTGGCCGGGTTCGTGCTGGCCATCGGCATGGCGGTGGACGCCAACGTGCTGGTGTTCGAGCGGGCCAGGGAGGAGTACGGCCGCTCGCCCCGGCGCGGCCTGGGCGCCGCCCTCGACCGGGGCTTCAGGAACGCCTGGAGCGCCATCGCCGACTCCAACATCACCACGCTGCTGGCCGCCGGGCTGCTGTTCTGGCTCGCCTCCGGGCCGGTGCGCGGATTCGGCGTGACCCTGGCCATCGGCGTGCTGGCCTCGCTGATCTCGGCGATGCTCATCACCCGCGTCCTCACCCACCTCCTGATCGGCAGGATGGGCGCCCGGGCGTCGGGGCTGGGCAGCGAGGGCCGGGTACGGGCCTGGGTGAACCGGCGTGACGTACGGCTCATGGCCCGCGGCAGGCTCTGGCTGGCCGTCGCCGCCGCGCTGGTGGCCGTCGCCGTCGCCGGTCCGGCCGTGCACGGCCTGAACTTCGGTGTGGAGTTCACCGGCGGCCGGATCGTCGAGTTCGCCGCCACCGAGCCGGTGACCGCCGAGACGGCCCGCCGGGCGGTGGCCGAGGCCGGGCATCCGACGGCGACCGTGCAGATCACCGGGCAGAACGCCGGGCAGTCCTCCGGCGACCTCGTCACCGTGCGCGCCGGTCAGATCAGCGCCGACGACGTGGCCGGCATCGAGCGGGCGCTCGACGGCGAGCTCGGCGAGGTGACCAAGCAGCGCGACGAGCTGATCGGCCCCAGCATGGGCGAGGAGCTGCGCCGCAACGCGGTCATCGCGCTCGGCGTGGCGCTCGCGGCCCAGATGGTCTACCTGGCGGTCAGGTTCAGGTGGACGTTCGGCACGGCGGCGGTGCTCGCCCTGGTGGTCGACACGGCCGCCGTCGTGGGCGTCTTCGCCTGGCTGGGCAAGCCCATCGACGGCGTCTTCCTGGCCGCCATGCTCACCGTCATCGGGTACTCGATCAACGACAAGGTGGTGGTCTTCGACCGGGTGCGCGAGCTGTGGAGCGCGCGGCGGCGGGCGCCGTTCGCCGACGTCGTCAACGACGCGATCCTGCAGACCGTGCCCCGCACGCTCAACACGGGACTCGGCGCGCTGTTCATCCTCGCCGCGCTGGCGGTCTTCGGCGGCGATTCGCTGCGCGACTTCGCCATCGCGCTGCTCATCGGGATCGTGGCCGGAACGGCGTCCTCCTCGTTCGTGGCCGGGCCGCTGGCGATCGAGCTGGAACGGCGCAGCAAGCAGCCGCCACCCGAACCGCCCGAGCCGCGGGTGCGCCGGACCCGCGAGGGACCGGGGGCGGTGGTGTAGAAGCGCGCCGGGAGGGGCGGGAACGCTTCGGCGCAGGCCGAAGCGTCCTGTTCCTACGCTCCAGAGCATGAGCCCTCGTGCTGACGGTCCGCCCCCCGCCGACGGAGTCGTCAACGGGTGTGCGGCGTGACGCCGCCGGAGATGCTCGCCGTCCTGGGAGCCGGCGTCATCGCCGGGGCCGTCAACACCGTCGTCGGCTCGGGCACGCTGGTGACCTTTCCCGTTCTCCTCGCCGTCGGCCTGCCGCCCGTGACCGCCACCGTCTCGAACGCGCTCGGACTGATCCCCGGCTCGGTCAGCGGGGCCATCGGCTACCGGAGGGAGCTGGCCGGGCAGGGGCGGCGGGTCGCGCGGCTCGGCGTCGGCGCCGGGATCGGCGGGCTCACGGGCGCCACCCTCCTGCTGACCCTGCCCAGCTCGGCGTTCGAGAGCGTCGTGCCCGCCCTGGTGGCTCTCGCGCTCATCCTGGTCGTCCTCCAGCCCCGCATCAGCAGGCACGTGCGGCGTCGCCGCGAGGTGACGGGCGAGCCCGGCCACCGCGGCGGTGGCCTGCTGCTGTCGTCGGGGCTGACGCTGGCGAGCGTCTACGGCGGCTACTTCGCCGCCGCCCAGGGCATCATCTACATGGCGCTCATGGGCATGCTCCTCGACGACAGCGCGCAGCGCCTCAACGCCGTCAAGAACGTCCTGGTCGCCGTCGTGAACACCGTCGCCGCCCTCCTCTTCCTCGTCGTCGCGGACTTCGACTGGACGGCCGTCGCGCTCCTCGCCGGCGGTTCCGCCTTGGGCGGCCAGATCGGGGCCACGGCGGGCCGCCGTCTGAAGCCGCCGGTGCTGCGCGTCCTCGTCCTCGGAGTCGGCGTCGTGTCCATCGGGCAGTTGCTGCTCCCGCGCCTGGCGTGATCTGTCGCGCCGCGGGCGATGAGCGCGAGCACCTCCAGGAAGGCTCCGTCACATCGGCCGGTTCTCGCGGGTCTACCGTTACGAACCCTGTGAGGAAGGAACGTGACACGGTGGACACCAGGGCCGATGGGCAGGACTGGCTGACGGATCGTTTCGAGGAGCACCGGCCTCAGCTGCGAGCGGTCGCCTACCGGATGCTCGGCTCGGTGAGCGAGGCGGAGGACGCCGTGCAGGACGCCTGGCTACGGCTCAACCGGGCCGACACCAGCGAGGTGGAGAACCTCGGGGCGTGGCTGACCACGGTGGTGGCCCGGGTGTGCCTGAACGCGTTGCGCTCGCGCGAGCATCGGCGCGAGGACCCCCTTGAGGTGCGCGTCCCCGATCCGATCATCAGCTCCGAGGACGGTGCGGACCCGGAGCGCCAGGCGGTGCTGGCCGACTCGGTCGGGCTGGCGATGCTGGTGGTGCTGGAGACGCTGACGCCCGCGGAGCGGCTGGCGTTCGTGCTGCACGACATGTTCGCCGTGCCGTTCGAGGAGATCGCCCCGATGATCGAGCGGTCGCCGGCCGCGGCGCGGCAGCTCGCCAGCAGGGCCCGCCGCCGGGTTCAAGGGCAGGCGCCCTCTCCGGACCCCGACCTCGGCCGCCAGCGGGACGTCGTGAACGCGTTCCTGGCCGCCGCCCGTGACGGCGACTTCGACGCGCTCGTCTCGGTGCTGCACCCGGACGTCGTGCTGCGCTCCGACGGCGGCACGGCGCGGGCCCGCCAGACGGTCCTGATCTCCGGTGCGCGGGCGGTGGCGGCGCAGGCGGTCACGTTCGGCCGGCTCTCGCCGTTCGCGCGGCCGGCGTTGGTCAACGGCGCCGCCGGGATCGTCGTCGTCGCTCAGGAGCGGCCGATCTCGGTCATGGCCTTCACCGTCGCGGGCGGTCAGGTCGCCGCCGTCGACGTGCTGTCGGACCCGGACCGGCTGAACGCCCTCGACCTGACGGTGCTGGACGACTGACCCGCCCGGAGCTGACAGGGCGGGAGGCGTCCACCCATCCTGGCGAAGTTAGTGATCATCAACCAACCATGGGGGCCGAGATGAGGATCACGGTTTCGGAGCCACCGGCCGCACCGGGCGGCGAGTGGTCGAGCAGGCGCTGGAGGCCGGCCACGACGGGACGCGGTGGTGTCCGCGCTCGGGCCGCAGGGGCGCGCGCCCACCACGATCTGCGCCGACGCACCACCTCCATTGTCAGGGCGACGGCGGCCGAGGGGGCGCGGCGGCTGGTCGTGGTCACCGCCAACGGCATGATCACCGAGGGCGACGGCTCCGTGACCCGCCTGGTGTTCAAGCCCGTTCTCGGCCGGGTGCCGCACAACCCCTTCGCCGACATGCTCCGCATGGAGGACGTCGTCCGGGCGAGCGGGCTCGACTGGACGAGCGTCCGCCCGCCGCCGCTCACCGAGGGGCCGCGTACCGGCTCCTACCGCAGCGCGATCGACCGGAACGTGCGCGGCGGCCTCCGGGTGTCGAGGGCCGACCTGGCCGACTGCGTGCTCCGCCGTCTGGACGAGCAAGGGTCGCTCCACGCGGCCCTGGCGATCGGCGGCTGACCGCGTCACAGTGCTCCTGGTACGCCCAGGTCGCGGACCACGTCGGCCAGGGCGCGGATGACGTCGTTCTCCGCCTCGCCCCGCCACGCCAGGCTGAAGGTGAACGGGTCCATGTCGGTGACGGGCAGCCAGACGATGTCGGGCCGGGCCCAGTAGCGGGAGGCGTGGGCGGGGAAGATGTTGACGACCTCGCCGCTGCTGACCAGCGTCAGGACCGCCTCGGCGCTCGTGCCGGCAGGGCCGCGTTCGATGGGGCGTCCGGAGGGGGTGTGGAAGGGGACATAGCCGGCCTCCCAGTAGTCGGGGACCGATACGGCCCCGGAGTGCTGGAAGTCGGCCAGGGCCTCCAGCGTGACGGAAGGCCGTCCGGCCAGCTCGTGACCGGCCGCCACGGCCAGCACCCTGCGCTCGCTGTGGAGTGCCGGCCCCACGATCAGGTCCGGCTCCTCGATGTGCGACCAGGTCACCAGCACGTCCACCTCGCCCCTGCGCAGCCCGCCGAAGGGATCGACGAACGGGGCGTGCCGGAACTGCAGCTCCCACCTCGGGTGGCGGGCGCGGAAGGCGTCCCAGTAGGGGCGCAGGTCATGCAGGTTGCCGGACATCATGCCGATCCGCAGCGTGGCAGTGGTGCCGGTGGCGGTGGCCCTGGCCCGCCGCATGGTCTCGCGCAGGGCGAGGCGGATGGGCTGGAGGTCGTCGCGGAGCTGGCGGCCGAGGGGGGTCAGCCGCACGGTGCGGCTGGTCCGCTCGAAGAGCAGGCCGCCGAGGCTGCGTTCCTGCTTCTTGATCGCTTGGCTGACGCGGGCCGGGGTGAGGCGCAGCCGCTCGGCCGTGCGCCCGAAGTGCAGCTCCTCGGCCAGCGTCAGGAAGATCTCGATGTCGCGAAGCTCCATGATCCCTCTGGATCGTTAAGTCGGTGTTGATGGTGTGGTGCGAACTTTGTCATTGTTCCGGTTGCGCACGGTATTCCATGCTGGGGGCCTTGTCGGTATCCCTGAAGGAGCATGAACGTGAAGGTCCTCGTCTCCGGCGCCAGTGTCGCCGGGCCCGCTCTGGCGTACTGGCTGAACCGTCATGGTCACGAGGTGACGGTGGTGGAGCGCGCGCCCGTCCTGCGCGACAGCGGGTACGCGGTCGACTTCCGCGGCGCCGCGTTCGACGTGCTGGAGGGGATGGGCATCCTCGACGAGGTGCGCGGCTGCGAGACGGGGATGCGCGGCACCGACCTGGTGGACGAGGAGGGGCGGAAGGTCGGCGAGTTGCCCGTCGAGGCGTTCGCCGGTGACCTGGAGGTGCCGAAGCGGGAGCTGACCCGCATCCTGCACCGGATCACCGAGGCGGACGTCCGGTACGTGTTCGGCGACTCGATCGACCGGATCGAGCAGGACGACACCGGTGTCCACGTCGGGTTCGAGCGGGGCGAGCCCGCCACCTTCGACCTCGTCGTCGGCGCCGACGGCGTGTACTCCACGGTGCGGCGGCTGGCGTTCGGCCCGCACGATCGGTTCGTCCGCCACCTCGGCATGTCCGGAGTGGGCTTCACCACGGCCAACCACCTCGGCCTGGATCACACGGGACTGCTGCACAGCGCTCCCGGCAGGGCCGTCTACCTGTTCAGCGCGGCCGACGCCGACCGGATGACGGTCAGCCTGTCCTTCGCCACCGACTCGGCGGCGCTCGACCTGCTGGAGCGCGACCGGCAGCAGGAGATCGTCCGGGAGAGGCTGGCGGGCGTGGGCTGGGTGGTGCCGCGCCTGCTGGAGGAGATGGACGGGGCGTCCGACTTCCTCTTCGCCTCCGCGTGCCAGGTGGAGATGGACCGCTGGTCGGACGGCCGGATCGTGCTGGTGGGCGACGCGGGACACTGCGCCGCGCCGACCTCGGGCATGGGCACCTCCCAGGCCCTCATCGGAGCGCACGCGCTGGCCCGGCACCTGGCCGCGTCGGCCGGCGACCACGCCGCCGCCTTCCGCGCGTACGAGGACGAGCTCAGGCCGTACGTCGAGGAGAACCAGAAGCACGGGCGCGAGGCCGTCGCGATGTTCGGCGGCTGAGCCGCAGCCGAAATCGCCGGAAACGGCGTCCTTTTCTCCGTCCCTTTTCCCGGCCCGTCCGTCCGGCGGGAGAACGAGGCTGGGAAAGGGGATGAGCCTGTGGCTTCCTTGGCCGCGTGCGTGGTGATCTGCTGGATCTCGTTCTGCTCGCCATGGCGGTCGCATTCGGCTTCTCGGGTTATCGGCAGGGATTCATCCTCGGGGTGATGAGCTTCGTCGGTTTCGTCGGCGGATGCGTGTTCGGCGTGTACGTGGCGCCGCCGATCGCCGGCGCCCTGGTCGACGGGGACGTCATGCAGGCGCTGGTCGCGGTGGTGATCGTGCTGGTGGCGGCCCTGCTGGGCCAGCTCCTCTCGTCCACCCTGGGCGCCGTGGTGCGTTCATATGTACGGCGGCCGCCGGCCAAGGTGGTGGACGCGGTGGGCGGCACAATAGCCGGGGTGCTGTCGGTGCTCGTCATTTCCTGGATGGTGGGCAGCCTGCTGGTCGCCAGCACATTCACGCCGGTCGTGGAGCAGATTCGCGGCTCGTTGTTATTGTCCACCGTGGACGGCGCCATGCCGGACGGCGTGAGAGCTTGGCAGAAACCGTTCAAGAAATTCATTGACCGGTCCGAATTCCCGCCCGTGCTCGACGCCATCCGGGGCGACGCCGTGGACGTGGAGCCGCCCGACCCGGCGGTGCTCGGCGGCGCCGGGCTCCAGCAGGCGCGGGCCGCGATCGTCCAGGTGCGGGGCACGGCGAGCTCCTGCGCCAAGCAGATCGAGGGCACCGGGTTCGTGTTCGCGCCCGACCACGTCATGACGAACGCGCACGTCGTCGCGGGCGTGGACACGGCCCTCCAGGTCATCGACCACACCGGGCAGGCACGCCCCGCCACGGTGGTGCGCTTCAACCCGCGGCGGGACATCGCGGTGCTGTACGTCCCGAACGCCGGGCTGCCGCTGCTCGCCTTCCACGGTGAGGCGGTCAAGGGCGACGACGCCATCGTGGCCGGCTACCCCCAGGGGCGGGGGTACACGCCGCAGCCGGCCAGGATCGCCGCCCGCCGGCAGGCTCTCAGCCCTGACATCTACCACGAGGGCGACGTGTCACGGGACGTCTACGTGATCCGCGGCACCGTCGAGCAGGGCAACTCCGGAGGGCCGCTGCTCGACACCGGCGGCCGGGTGCTGGGCGTGGTCTTCGGCGTCGTCGTCGGCCAGAAGGACACGGGATACGTGCTGACCGCCTCGGAGGTGTCCTCCGACGCCCGCCAGTCCGCCACCGTCACCACGCCCGTCAGCACCCGTACCTGCGACTAGCCCGGCTGCACCACCGGGTGCAGCGCGTACCCCGGACGGCCCGTTCAGATCTCAGGGGTCACCGGGCCGTGCGTGGGTGTGATATTTCCGGCGTGGCCGATGGTTCTGGCAGGTGAACCCAGCTGACCTCGCCGTCCTGCCACTCGTCGGTGGGGGAGAGGCCGGCGGAGGCGGCCACGGCGGCCGACGCCGCGTGGTCCGGGTGGACGTGCGCGACGATCGTGCGCGCTCCGGCGTCCCGGAGCCAGCCGACGAGCCCGCGCGCGGCCTCGGTGGCGATGCCCCGGCCCTGCCGGCCGGTGCCGACCACCCAGGCGACCTCGGCGACGGACTCCGCGGTGACGGTCGCCTGCACGTACCCGGCGAGACAGCCCTCGTCCCGTACCCGGATCACCCAGTTGAGCCAGGACACGGCGGGGTCGGGCGATCCGGCGGCCAGGCGCGCGTAGCGGGCCCGCAGTGCGTCCTCGTCCAGCGGCTCACCGCCGATGAACGCGTGCAGCGCGGGGTCGGCGAGGACCACGGCCATCTCGGCGGCGTGCTCGACGGCCAGGGGCAGCAGGTCGAGCCGGTGGGTGGCGAAGGGCGCGATCGTGACGGGCGGCATGTGCCCATCTTTCTGGAACGGGATCTTCCTGACTATTGTGATCTCCATTCTCGGAGGGGGAAAGCGGTTGATGGCAGACGGGCCCGAGATCTCACTGGGCAGCGGGTACGTGCTCATGGACGAGATCGGCGCCGGTGGGATGGGCACCGTGTGGCGGGCGCGGCACCGGGACTCCGGCGAGGTGGTGGCGGTCAAGCTGCTGCGCGACGGCCTCAGCGCCGACCAGGACCTGGTGCTGCGGTTCGTCCAGGAACGTCAGGTGATGCGCAGCCTGCGTCACCCCAACATCGTCACGATCCGCGACTTCGTCGTCGAGGGCGAGCGGCTCGCGCTCGTGATGGACCTCGTCGAGGGTGGTGACCTGCGCACGCTGGTCCAGCGGCGCGGCACGCTGCCCCCGGCCGAGGCGGCCGGGCTGCTGGCGCAGACGGCCGGAGCCCTGGCCGCCGCCCACGACCTCGGGATCGTCCACCGCGACGTCAAACCGGGCAACGTCCTGCTCGACCGGGCCACCGGACAGGTACGGCTGACGGACTTCGGGGTGGCCCGCATCCTCCACGGCCCCGGCCTCACCCAGACCAGCGCCGTCATCGGCACGCCCGTCTACATGGCGCCCGAGGTGGCCGACGGCGGTGCCGCGACGCCTGCCGTGGACGTGTACGCCCTCGGGCTGATCCTGTACGAGCTGCTCGCCGGGCGGCCGCCGTTCGTGGGCGACCACCCGATGGTGCTGATCCGGCAGCACGCCATGGCCGTGCCCCGGCGGCTGCCCGGGATGCCGGACACGCTGTGGGCGCTCGTCTCGGCGTGCGCCGCCAAGGACCCGGCCGCCCGGCCGGCGGGCGGCGCGGGGGGGGGGGGGGCGGCGGGGCGCTTCCCGGGCGCCCCCGGCCGCGACCCCGGGGCCCCCCGCCAGGATGTCCTCCAGCGCCAT
>NZ_JBEXDT010000048.1:0-65301 GCF_040605905.1 Nonomuraea sp. NPDC005501
GGGCGTGCGGCGTGGGCGCCGGTCCCGGACGGCGGCGGGACTCGGGGCCGCCCACCTCGCGCCGGCCCCGCCGTACCCATTCGACCCGCCGCACGTGGGCCGCGCCCAGATGTTGTGATTCCTCACACGTGGAACACGAGCCAAGGCCCGCTACACACCGCTGGTGACAGCTTCCTTCGGTGCAGACTTACGTGCGGCGGCGATTGCACCGATGACCATGATCAGTCCGTACACGAGGAAGGGCCAGCCGTATGGACGGCGTGGCGCCCACCCGTCGAAGGTGGTGATCAGTCCCACCACGAAGACGGCCGCGGCCAGGATCCAGCCCGTGACATGTCCTGCCGAACGGGTGCGCCGCCATGTCAGCAGGAGCGCCAAGACGATGGCCGTGATGATCCCCGGCCAGGCCATCAGGACGTAATCCCAGCCGTATGGGTAGTCCCAACCGTAGGTGGGGTCATCGAGCTTCTTGGGGTAGACCGCTTCTTTCAGCGTTCCGTTCAAGGACGTCCCGACAAGGGAGAGGGGGAAGGCCATCATGACCATGGCCAGCACCCCGTACATGGCATCGCCGAGGTGACCGTCGTTGGTCAACCACGTCAGTGTGAGTACGGCCGCCGCGTACGAGCACGCGATCAACGCTGTTGATAGACCACGGACCTGAGCGATGACTCGGATCACGAGATGCCTTCAAGGTCGGCTGCCATAAAGTTGTGACATTTCGTAGCGAACATCCCAGAATGGAACTGTAGCTCAATTGCTTTCCGGTAGGAGAGTGGTGCGGCACTCACGATCGCCCTGCGGTGACTAGTTTCCGCACGTGGTCGGGGGCGATCGCCGGTCCGGGGCTTCGTTCCTCAGCCCCGGCCCACCGAGTACCTGGGTGACGGTCGGACAGAGCCGCTCTTGATCGATCAGGTCGAGAACAAGATCCGGAACATGCGCGGAACGCCTCCCCTCGGCCGGGAGGGAATGACTACACCCGCCGCCGATCAGCGTGCCGCTCAGGGAAAGGGCAGCGCTCCACTCATAATTCGTGGGTCGTGGGTTCAAGTCCCACCCGCCCTACTCTTCAATGTGGAGTTGGCCCGGTTTGGTGGACACCTGATCTCTGGGGAACCCTGGTTCCCCGAAGAAGGAGTCTGCAGTGCCGAACAACTATCCGCCGGGGTTTCGCCGGCAGATGCTGGAGCTGGTGCGTGCCGGACGGACGCCGGAGGAACTGGCCAAGGACTTCCAGCCCTCCGCGCAGTCGATCCGTACCTGGGTGCGCCAGGCCGACCTCGATGATGGCCGCCGCCAGGACGGGCTGACCAGCGCCGAGAAGGAGGAACTGGCTCGGCTGCGTCGTGAGAACAAGATCCTCCGCGCGAAGAAAGCCGCGGCCTTGCGCAAGACCTCCTTCTCCACTTTCCACGTGAAGACTATCGCCTCCCACCGCACCATCACCGCCTCCGCGGACGGCACCGGGCTGCTCTCCCATGCCGGGAGCCTGCTGCTGCTCAAGACCCTGCACGTCACCGACCTGGACCGGGCACTGTCGGCGCAGCTGGAGCACTGGCGACCGGCCCGCGCGGTGCACGATCCCGGCAAAATCGTGGCCGACCTGGCCGTCAGCCTTGCCCTGGGCGGGGACTGCCTGGCCGACATCGCCCTGCTGCGCGCCCAGCCCGACCTGTTCGGTTCCGTCGCCTCCGACCCCACCGTCTCCCGGCTGATCGACCGGCTCGCCCGTGATGAGGCCAAGGCGCTCAAGGCCCTGCGCGCGGCACGGGCCCTGGCCCGCGAACGAGCCTGGAACCTGGCCGCAACACGGGCGCCAGGCGGTGACGGCGAGCTGATCCCGCTCGACCTCGACGCCACCATCGTCATCGCCCACTCTGACAAACAGCACGCCGCGCCGACTTGGAAACACACCTTCGGCTTCCACCCGATGACGGTCTTCGCCGACCACGGCCCGCAAGGGTCCGGTGAACCGCTGGCCATCGTGTTGCGACGGGCAACGCCGGCTTCCAACACCGCCGCCGACTACATCGAGGCCATTCGCCTGGCGCCAGCCCAGCTTCCCAAGCACCGCCGACGGCAGGTGCTGATCCACACCGACTCCGGCGGCGGCACCCACGAGTAGCTCACCTGGCTCACCAAACCGGGCCGCCGCTTGTCGTACTCGATCGGGTTCACCCTCGCCGAGGAGATCCGGCAGGTCGGTGCGCCTGCCCGCCAGTGCGTGGACGCCCGCCTATGACGCCGACCGGCACGTGCGGCCCGGCGCCTGGGTAGCCGAACTCACCGGCCTGCTGGAGTTGCCCGGCTGGCCGAGAGGGATGCGCGTTATCGCCCGCAAGGAGCGCCCGCATCCCGGCGCCCAGCTGCGCTTCACCGACCTCGACGGCAACCGCGTCACCTGCTTCGTCTCCGACGCCAAACGCAGCCAGCTCGCCGACCTGGAACTCCGTCACCGCCGCCGCGCCCGCGCCGAAGACCGCATCCGCTGCGCCAAGGACACCGGCCTGACCACCCTGCCGCTGCACCACTGCACCCGCAACCAGATCTGGTGTGAACTCGTCGCCCTGGCCTGCGAACTCCTGGCCTGGATGCAACTGCTCGCCCTGCCCGGCACCGCCGCCCAGACCTACGAGCCCGAACGCCTGCGCCTGCGGCTGTTCGCGGTGGCCGGACGGTTCGTGCGCGGCGGCCGCCGGCTACGCCTGCGCATCGCCGCGGCTCATACCCCTCACCCCTCACCCCTGAGCGCTGCCAGCACGTCATGACGGGCGCCGTGATCACCATGCACGAGATGCGAACACCCACCGGAGGGGCGCGCATCACCGAGATGATGCCACCCGCCGTCTGCGTCCGTTGGCCTACGCTGAACCGATCGGAACGGGCGAGATTCGAGCTGCTGATGCGTTTGGTGGCAACAGCATCCGGGGTTCGAGTCCCCGATTGAGAGCGTGATCACCATCGCGAGGGGACGCAGGTCGCCGCCCCACTGCCTCCGATGGATCTAGCCCACATCCGTGGGTCGTGGGTTCAAGTCAGCGGGCGAAGGTCAGCGGCCGGACGTGCCCGGCCGCACCGCAGCTCCCGTTCTCGTCTTGGCGATGGTGGCTCAGGTCAGCCGCAGCGGAGTGGTGCCGTAGGCGTTGGACATCCGGACGCGCAGGGGTACGCCGGCCGCAGTGGTCTGGATCATCTGCCGGACGGAGTGGTTGTCGAAGCCCTGCTGCGACCAGGTGGGGAACCAGGCGAGGGTGGGCCGCTGGACAGCTGTCGCCCAGCCGTCGCTCCACCTGCCGCTGAATCGCCCGCCATCCGCGGCGGCGGGCAACGGGGCCGTGGCCAGGGGCAGCGCGGCCAGGAGGGCGATCAGGAACGGTTGGACTCTCATAAGATTCTTCTTTCGCAACGACTGGGGCCGTTTCCCTTGTCAGCGAGGTCGCCGGTTCAGGCGGCCGAGGTCACCGGGGGATCCGTGTGCCTGCACCGATAGGTCCTGCCAGTCGGCCCAGGTCTTGAGCCGGTCGGCGTAGACCTGGGAGACCATCTGGTCGCCGTGGATGCCGAAGAACACGCGCAGCGGCGGATTGTCCGCATCGGCGATCTTCAGGATCGCCTGGCCTGCCGCGGCCGGGTCGCCGAGATCGAGTGTCTTGGCGAACTCGGCGAAGCTCGCACGCAGGCCGTCATACAGCGGGTTGCGGTCGGCGGTTACGCCGCCGGCGGCATCTTCGGTGGCGTAACCCTCGGTGTCGTAGGAGCCGGGCTCGACCAGGGTCACCTTGATCCCGAACGCGGCGACCTCCTGGGCGAGGGTTTCACTCAGGCCTTCCAGAGCCCACTGGGAGGCGACATACCCACCACCGAGCGGGAACACGGTGAGGCCGCCGACGGAGGAGATCTGAATGATGTGCCCGCCGCCCTGCTCGCGCAGATGAGGCAGGGCGGCCTGGACGACCCAGAGCGGGCTCATACAGACAGGACGAGCCCCGTGCCGATGGCGAGCTCGACAGCGGCCTGCACGTCCGTGACGCTCTCGGGCCGCAGGATCATGGCTGGACTCCCGCGACCAGCATCGAGCGGCTGGCCGCTTCGTAGGCTTCCGCGCCCGGTGCGATGATGTCCCCGCCGAAGCCGGGGCGCGAGGTTTCACGCTCTGAACTCATGATGTTCCTTCCACACAGGAAAAAATGTCGATGGTCGAACTGCTGGTCGGCCGTGCCCGCGCGGTGACTACCAGCCGTAGGGGCCGAATCGGCCCCAGGCGACGACCACGCTCATCAGGAACAGGACGGCCGTGACCGCGAGGCCGGAGGTCTCCTTGCGGCGCAGGTGCATGGCCGCAGCACATACGGTCAGGATCGCCAGTCCCGTCGCGGCGATCGGCGTCAGGATCGGTGCGATCCCGGTGGCGGCGGGGAGGATCAGGCCGAGCGCGCCGAGCAGCTCTGGCACGGCGATGAGCCGCACCGCCGCCAGGGGGACGTCCCCCATCCACGGGTACTTGCCGATCAGCTTGTCTCTTGGCTGGGTGGCCTTCTCCAGGCCGGACATGGCGAACATGGCGGCCAGCAGGACCTGGAGGATCCACAGGAAGATGTCCATTGAGGTCGTCACCCGTTACCGTGCGCCGCTCAGGGGCTCGAGGCCGGTCATGCCCTTGCCGCTCTGGACATCGAGCGGCACCGAGACCTGGTCGTGCGTGATCCACCAGCTGCCGTCGATCCTACGGAAGCCGTAGGTGACCCTCACCCACATGCCGCTCGTCGCCGGCCCGCCCTTCAGCGTGCCGCTGAGCCGGCCGAAGGCGTGCCCGAAGGCCACCTCATCGCCCACGGTCAGCGTCAGGTCGCGGATCTCGTAGTTCACGCTCTCGAACAGCGTGAACACCTTCGCCCAGTTCTTGAGCTTCGCCTCGATCCCCACGTCCTGGAGAGGCGACTCGATGTCGAAGGACACGATGTCCGTGGAGTACACCTGCTTCAGGCCCTCAAGATCCTTGGCGCGCAGCCCTTCGATGATCTTGTCGATCCGGCCGCGGATCTCGGCCTCGTCCGTCTCGCGCTGCGTTGGCATCGCTACCCCTTCGCGGGTTCAGATTCGTCGCTTTCATCCAGGCGACGAACGAGGACCCGCCGGGGGGACAACCCGGTTCAAATATTTTCGAGCCGCCGGGTGAGGAATCGGCGCTCGGGCGTCGAGGTGACCATCTGCAGCGCCCGGCCGTAGGCCGCTCTGGCCTCTTCCCTGCGGCCGAGACGCCGCAGCAGCTCGGCGCGGGTGGAGTGGAAGTAGAGGTAGTCGTGCAGGTCAAGGCCGTCGACGACGCTCAGGGCGGCGACGGGGTCGCCGGCCTGGGCGAGCGCCGCCGCACGATTCAGCTCGACCACGGGCGAACCGGTGAGCTTCACCAGACGCCCGTACAGCTCCGCGACCTGGCGCCAATCGATGCGCTCGTGTGTCTGCAGGGACGCGATCACGGCCTGGACGACGTAAGCGCCCCGCCCGCCGAGGACGAGCGCCTGGTCGAGCACCGCGCGTCCCTCGTCGATCTGACCCATGTCCCAGAGCGAGCGGTCCTGATCGTCGAGCAGGACAAGATCTTCGCCGGAGAACCGGGCCTGCCGCCGGGCGTGGTGGATCATCATCAGCGCGAGCAGCCCGTGCGCCTCGGGTTCGTCCGGCAGGAGCCCGATGAGCAGTCGCCCCAGGCGGATGGCCTCGGCGCCAAGGTCGACGCGGCCGCTGTAGCCCTCGTTGTAGATCAGATAGATGACGGTCAGCACCGCATCGAGGCGCTCGGGAAGCTGACGGGCATCGGGTACCGCGAACGGCATCGCGGCCGCCTGGATCTTGCTCTTGGCCCGGGACAGGCGGCGCTTCATGGTCTCCTCGGAGACCATGAACGCCCTGGCGATCTCGGCGGTCTGCAGGCCTCCAAGGGCACGCAGGGTGAGTGCCACCTGCCCTTCCAGTAGTAGCGCCGGATGGCAGCACATGTAGATCAGCTCGAGCCGCTCGTCCTTGATCACGCTTTCGTCGAGCTCGTCCATAACGGCCTCCGGCACCGGCAGCAGGGGGATCTTCTCTGCCAGGGTCCGCTCACGGCGGATCCGGTCGATCGCCCGGTTGCGGGCCGTGGTCACCAGCCACGCCCCCGGCTTGGGCGGCATGCCCGAGGCGGGCCAGCGCTCCGCCGCGATCGCGAATGCCTCCTGCGCGGCTTCCTCTGCCTTGTCGAAGTCCCCGAGATAGCCGACCAGTGAGGCCAGCACCCGGCCCCATTCATCCCGGAAGACCGCGTCGAGCAGCATCAGCGCCGCACCAGCGGCCTGACCTCGACCGTGGCGCCGAACCGGGCAGCCGGGATGCGAGCCGCCAGGTCGAGCGCCTCCTGCAGGTCGGCCGCCTCGATCAGGCAGAGGCCGCCGAGGACCTCCTTGGTGTCGGCGAAGGGGCCGTCGGTCGTCAGCATCCGGTCGCCGACCATCCGCACGGTGGTCGCCGTCTCGGCGGGTTGCAGCTGCGCGCCGGCGACGTAGCGGGCGTCGTCGGCCAGCGCGAAATACTCCGCATAGGCCTCCTCGCGTTCCGCATCGGACAACGCCTCGTGGTAGCCCGGCTTGGTGTAGATCAAGAGGGCGTACTGCATCGCGACCTCCGGGGGTTATGGGCTCGTACGTGCGCAGTCGGGATGTCCATTACTTTTAGGATGCCCTGAAACCGTAATGCATGGGTCTGCGCGGCTTTCCCCGGGGCGAGAGCCTGCGGCCACCCGATACCGCTGGACCACCGCGCTCGGTGGCAGCCGAGCACAGGCTCAACGACCTTGCGGAGCCCTGAATGGCGTCCTCCTGCGCGAAATCATGGGATTGCGGCAGCGGTGTAGAGCAGGGTGCGTACGTCGTAGCGTCGTGTATCCGAGCAGCTCCAGCCGGAGCCGGAGCAACTCCTCGACAGCCACGTCGATCAGATCCGCCGGATTGTCGCGGGGCGACGGTTCAGGGGCTCGGGCGTAGACGTTGCCGGTTGCCGACAGGCCGATGAGCAGTCCGTTGCCGATGGCGACCAGGGCCAGGCCGGCGACGGCGACGGGGCGGGTGCCGATGGTGCCGACCAGGCGGCCGCCCACAATGGCACCGACCATGGTGGCCAGGGCCGTGGGCAGGAAGAACAGGCCGGTCTCCAGCGCGCTGTAGCCGCGAAGGTGCTGCAGATACTGCGAAGTGATGAACAGGTCCGCGACTCTCACGCCGGCCGCGATGAGCATGGGAAAGGCGCCGGTCGCGACCGGACGACGCACCAGCATGTCCGGGCGCATCAAGGGATTCTGCACTTTGCGTTTCGACGACCGTGAACGCCACGTACAAGACGACGGCGGCCGCGATGGGCACCAGCGTGCCGGGATCCGCCCAGCCATGGTCACCTGCGTTGATCATGCCGTAGATGAACGAGCCGGTGGCGGCGGTGACGGTCACCGCACCCAGTGCGTCGATACGCCAGGTGGCGCCCTCTGTCCTGCGCTCTAGCACCAGGACCCGGATGGCGACCAGAGCGACGAGACCGATCGGAATATTGATGAAAAAAACCCAGCGCCAGCCAGGGCCGCTGGTAAGCAGCCCACCGGCGAACACCCCGACGGCGAAGCCGATGCCGCCGAGAGAGGGCCACACGCCCAGCGCCTTGTGGCGTTCGGTGCGTGGAAGATGCCGGTGAGGGCTCGCAGCGCGGCCGGGGACAGCACCGCGGCCCCGATGCCCTGACAGAGGCGGCCACCGATCAGCAGGTTCTCGTTTTGCGCCAAGCCATTGACCAGGGAGGCGAGGATGAAGACCGCCAGACCGGTCAGGATCATAGAACGCGCACCGAAGACGTCGGCGAGCCGGCCGCCGAGCAGCAGCTGCCCGCCGAGGAACAGCGTGTAGACGCTGACCAGCCAGGTGAAGGCCCCACGGCTCAGGCCCAGGTCGGCGCCGAGATCAGGCAAGGCGACATTGATCACGGTGAGGTCCAGCATCAGCATGAGCTGCGCCGTGCATATCACCGTCAGCGCCTTCCAGCGGCGGGGGTCCGCGGGCTCGCGCAGCTCGCGCGGCTTGTCCGTGGCACGCACTGGATCTTGACGTTACTCGGTCAGTTGCTCGACCGTCCACACGGCCACGGCGGGGCACTCCCCGGTGCGCCCGGGGCTCGGTGGGGCTCCTCAGGGGTGGATCACAGATGGGCGAGCGGCGATGGACTGGTGGAGGGCGTTCGCCACAGCCTGGACCAGCGGGACCTGAGAGGCATCCCAGACGAGGTTGAGACCGCTGTGGCTGCGGAGGATGAGCCTGCCGTACACCAGGATGGGCAGGCGGGCGTTGTTCTTGAAACGGCGGTCGGGGCCGCCCTTGACGTTGACGTAGCGCCAGGTGGAGTCCACGACCGTGCCGTCGCGTGGCACCGGGCCTTCTTCGATGAAGCGGGCGTGTTCCACGCCGACTTGGAGGTGCTGATAGGCGAGGTCGGCGACATGGCGGCCGTCACGGATCAGGACCCGGTCGGGGAGGAAGTGCACCGACAGGCTGCCTGCGGTCAGGGTCGGGACGGCGACGTTGGTGACCAGGATCCGCGGTCCCGCCAACCGGGCCGAGGCGTTCAGCCTGCGCATCACTCTGGAGGCGCCGGCGTTCACCTTGAACTGGTGAGTGTTGGTGATCGCGCCGGATGCGGTGATCAGCCAGAACCCGTGGGCCCGTTGGAGGCCGGTGATCGAGCTGACGAGGTGATCGAAGCGCCAAGCGGCCTCGTCGGTCACGTCGTACATGACGACCACCGCGCGAGCCGCCCGATCGCGCAACGCCACCCAGATCACGCAAGGCAGCCCGACGGCGACGATGACCAGGCCGAAGCGTCCTGTCACCAGCCCCGCGACGAGCAGGGCGGCCAGGGCGAACGGCCAGTACGGCCGGCGTTCGGCGGCCTTCTGCAACTGCTGGACGACGTCACTCGGCTGGGCCGGGACCAGGCTGACGACATCGTGCATGACCACGTCACGGTCGGGCGCGACGGTGCGGTAGGAGATCCCTCCGCGTCCCATGCGCACGACGTTGCCGCGGGGGGTCATCCCCACCCGAAGACCCGGGATTCCGGCCGAGACCCCCATCCCAGCCTGGCTGAGGGTGAAACGGAACGGTCCAGCCCTGAGCCTGGTACGCACATAGAAACCCACGATGAGGAATCCTTCGGACCCCGGTGCCCGTTACCGCGGCTGTGAGATACGACCCGATAGCGTGATCGCAGCAAGAGGACACGGTCACGGGCGACGACTGGCAGATCGAGGTCCTGGAGATCGACCGCCACGCCGTCACCCGTGTCCGACTTAAGGGGACGCCAGCCCTCCTGGCGCAAGGGGCGATGCGGGCGTATTCGTTGAAGCGGGTCTCGTAGGCAGCCGGCACGCGGCGTAAGGGCGGGAGTTACGCAGCATCGGACCGCGAACGCCCGACGTAGGTGACCGCCGTCAGCAGTTCCCGCGTCTGTCCCGGATTGACGACGGAGCGCGCGCTGCGCCCACAGTCGCGCATGAGGCCCCGTGAGGTCGCGACTCCTCGTACGTCCGGACACTCCCAGGTCGGTGAGGAGCCCAGGATTCCCTGCTGGGCGGCGCGTCGCGGCAACGCGTGGAGGCCGGGGTCGGCCGGTTCAGAGCTCGATGCCCTTGATGACCTTCGTCAGCTCGGGCACGAGAGGCTGACTGGCCATCACGGTGACGACGACGCCCTTCCGCTCGACCCAGCCGGCGTACCGGCCGTGGCCCAGCGCGCCGTCACCCTTCTGGGTGAGCACCTGACGGTCGCCGATCTTCACGGTCCTGGTGTTTCCGGAGAACGTCCCCGTGTCGAACGGCGCGTTCCTGAGCTGTGCCAGTGAGCTTGCCTTCGGCCAGCACACCACCCTGACCCACAGCGACCGGTGCCGGAGGTCCACGTCGTCGCGGTCGTCGGTCCACTGGTAGCCGTACTCGGTGATGCCGTCGTGCTTGTTGACGACGACCTGTCCGTACGTGAAGCCCTTCGGCAGGTGGTTGACGTGCAGTCCCTTGATGGCGGTGGCACCTCTCGGCGGCTTGTCGGACTTGGCATCAAACGACCGCTTCGCCTCCACCTTGCTGGGGACGGGGCAGCTCGGGCGCTCCGCCGCCTGTGCGGGGAGCGCCAGGAGAGCTGCGGCGACAGGGAGCACGGACAGGGCGGCAAGTTTCTGGATCTTGTTCACATCAGGGTTGGATAGGACGGACGTGAGAAAAGTTCAGCAGCTTCGAGCACGATGTCCGTTGCGAACTTGTCGGTCATCATCGCCTCGCGCATCTTCAGCGCCCCGCTGCAGGGCGTGGACGGATCGCGCCGATTCTGGATCAGCAGGACATTGCGGGCCGCGCGAGCTGATCCGCGTGGCTCGCTCAGCGGGCTTGAACGGCCAGTGCGCGCACGGCCCGAGGTTGACCCGGCATGCCCGCAGTCAGCGGGTAGACGGCCAGGTTGCGCTTGACCTGCCGCTGGTGCCGGGCGATCGAGTTCGGCCATTCGATGTCGTTGCACCGGCATGCGCGGCGGTGTTCTGGAGGGCGGCCTCCTCCGGCGTGTTCGGAACGGGCAGCTCGGCACGGTTCAGAGCGGCTTGCATGAGCCCGGCCAGCATCAGGCAATTGGGCGGGGAGTAGAGCGCATTGGCGCCCCGATCAGCGGCCCGCCGTTGCGGGCGCCGGCCTCGGCGATCCGGCGCGACCACGCCGCGTTCTCGGCGATGCCACCGTCCGCGTCGGGGCACGCCTGCTGAGACTTGCGGGCGGCCGTAGATACCTGACTCTGCACGTGGCTCCGTACGCCGACACTTGCTAGGCTCTCGCCCGCAATGTCCAAGATCACGTCGGGAGCATTCGGTGAAGAGAGCTCTACTCGTCTTCGGAGTCGTGGCCGGCTTGGTCGGCAGCGCGGTACCGGCGCAGGCGGCTGACGAGTACGGCAGCTACGCCGAGCTCGCGGCGCACGAGGTGAAGGGCAAGGACTACCGGATCGCCCAGCGGTCCACTCGCGGAGCGAAGGTGGCGCACATCGCCATCCACGGCGGCGCCATCGAAGCCCCCACCACTCAGCTCGCGGACTACGCGGCGAAGGCGGGCGACCACGCCTTCTACTCCTTCGAGGGCATCAAGCCCGCCGGCAACTCCGACCTGCATCTCACCTCCACCCGCTTCGACGAGCCGAGTGCGGTGAGGCTGGTCGCTCAGAGCAGCTACACCGTCTCCTGGCACGGCGCGTCCGGCGCCAAGGCGGCCACATACGTGGGAGGCCGCGACACCGTGTTGATCGAAACTATCAGCGCCGAGCTCCGCGCCGCCGGCTTCACGGTCGCTGACTCGGTCCCCGAAGAGATCGGCGGAGACAGCCCGCGCAACATCGCCAACAGAAACCTCAGGGACCGGGGCGTCCAGCTCGAACTGTCCCAAGGCCAACGCGAGCAGTTCTTCAAAGACGGAAGGCTGGCCCGCTCCTGGATCGAGAACCCGGCCAACCGCACCACGGCGTTCTACCGTTACGCTGCGGCGGTCAACCGGGCCCTGGCCTCGACTGTCGCACGCGCCGGCCTGCCCCGGTAGGCCGCAGAGCCCGCACAACGTGATAGGGCGAGGCCCCGGCGGATGTGAGGCCGGCGCGGTTCGAGCCGGGGACGGGCCAGAAGTACTCCAACACCAACTACACGCTGGCCCTGCTGCTGATCGAGAAGATCACCGGCCGTACCTATGCCAAGGAGATGCGGCGGCGGATCCTGGGGCCGCTCGGGCTGCGCGGCACCGTGGTGCGGGGAAACCGGGCCGAGCTCCCCGGCCCGCACGCCCACGGCTACTACCGCTACGAGGACGCCGGCCAGTGGAGGACGGTCGACATCGCCCGCCAGAACCAGTCCCTCCTGGCCGGCGCCGGTGACATGATCTCGACCACCCAGGACCTCCACACGTTCATCTCCGTGCTGATGGGCGGCAAGCTCCTGCCGGCCCCGCTGCTGGCCGAGATGCGCAAGCCGTACGGGGAGCTCGGCTACGGCTTCGGGCTGTTCGTGCAGGACCTGGGCCCGGACTGCGGCACCGTCTACCAGCACAACGGCAGCCCCCCGCACGGCTACGGGGCGCTGATGTACAGCTCACCCGACGGCAAGAAGACCCGACCGCCTCGGTGACCTGGGTGGACGAGGCCACCAGGGGCCCGGCGAAGGACTTCCAGAAGCTGATCGACACTCTCGTCAAGAAGGTGTACTGCGCCGGGCCGGCTCAGTAGTCACACCCGCGACGATCTCGCGTTGGCATCGCGATCTCGTGGAGCAATCGCCAAGAGTTGTGGCCGGTTGCAGCAGGATTCTCAGGACTGGTCTGTCATGTCGGTGGCGACGAGCTCGACCTCGAACCCGTCCATGTCCTCCAGATAGGCGGCGTAATGCTGTTCGCCACCGGCGTGCGGGTGGCGATCGGGGAACATCAGGGTCCAGCCATGTTCGGGCGCATGCTCGGCCAGAGCGTCGACCAGGGCGCGGCTTTCCACGTGGAAGGCCAGGTGGTTCAATCCAGGACGGCAACGGTCGTGCCGGTCGGCGCTGAGCGCGGGTGACTGCTCCAGGACCAGATAGGTGGCCCCCAGCCGCCAGCTGCGCCCATCGCTCCAGTCCTGGAAGAGGGTGTAGCCGAGCGCCTGCAGCAGCCACTGCCAGCTGACGACGGCGCGCTGGAGGTCAGGCACCCATATCTCGACGTGGTGCAGTGTTCCGGTGGTGGGCTTGTCGTTCATGCCGCGGCCCCTTCTGGACGCTCGACGAGTTGGCCGTTGATGAAGGTCGAGCCGCCCTCTGCTCAGGGCTGCACGGGTTGGTAGGTGAACCAGTCGAAGGCGGCCGAGCGCGCGGTGGCGTACATGCCGATGACCCGCCCGGTGAAGCCGGTGGCGACTTCCGTGGACAGGTAGCGGCCGTCCAACTCGGCCAGCGGCTCCTCCCCCGCCGACAGGACGATGGTGTCCGGCCCGGTGGCGAACACGCCCAAGGGTTCGCTGTCGAGCTGGTCGGAGCTGCTGAGGGACGGCGGCAGGATGCCGTGCGTACGGATGTCGATGGCCAGGTTCACCGGGCCGGGCGGTAGCGGGCGGCTCGCCACCTGCTGGCGCAGGGGGCCGATTCTGGCGATCACGCGCACGTGCCCGCCACCCACCTCCAGATCGTAGTGATGAGCCTCGTCGAGGCGGACGGACAGACCGCCGGTGGCCGTACCGGGATCCATCCGGGCCTGGATGCGGCAGTCATGGTGCTGCTGGCGGCGGCCGATGAAGGTATGGCCGGGGCGGTCCAAGGTGGGGCCGGTGGCGTGCAGGGTCAGCCAGCCGGGACGTTCGGTCAGTGACCACGAGGTGTGGGGACGGCTGCGGGGTGAGACCCAGCAGGGTGCCAGGGACGGCCCGTCGAAGTCGTCCCGGGATGCGGGCTCGGGCAGGGGGTGCCACGTCGAGGGGGCGGAGTGGCGCTCCTCCACCGGCCCGGTGGTGGGCCAGCCGTCCTGCCAGGTCACCGGGACGAGGAAGGTCTCGCGCCCGAGCACGTGGAAGCCGGGAGTGCCGCCGCGTGGGCGGGTGCCGAGCAGCAGCATCCACCAGGTGCCGTCGGCTGCCTGGATGAGATCGGCGTGGCCGGTGCTCTGGATCGGCCGGTTGGTGCTGCGGTGGGTCAGAATCGGATTGGCCGGCGCCGTCTCGTACGGGCCCCGTGGTGAGCGAGCGCGGGCCACGGACACGCAGTGGCCGCGCGCGGTGCCGCCTTCGGCGATCAGCAGGTACCACCAGTCGCCGATCCGGTAGAGGTGCGGCGCCTCCGGGAACTGCAGGCCGGTGCCCGGCCAGGCCGGATAGGGGCCCTCCAGCACCGTGCCGCGCCGGAGATCGATGCGGGCCACGTTGATGCCGGAGACGGCGCACCAGCAGTCGCCGCTCTCGTCCCAGGCCAGGTCGGGGTCGATGCCGGGCAGGTCGAACCACACCGGGTCGGACCAGGGGCCTTCGGGACGGTCGCTGGAGACGATGCAGGTGCCACCGGCGCCGACCAACGTGGTGATCATGTAGAACCGGCCGTCGTGGTGGCGGATGGTGGGAGCGTAGACGCCACGCGATGCCGGGATGCCCGGGGGGAGCCGTAGTTGTGCAGGCCGGTCCAGGACGTTGCCGATCTGCTGCCAGTGCACCAGATCCCGGCTGTGGAAGATCGGCACGCCGGGGAAGTACTCGAAGCTGGAGCACACCAGGTAATAGTCATCGCCGACCCGGCACACGCTCGGGTCGGGGAAGAATCCGCCGATGACTGGATTGCCATACTCGCGCATCAAGGCTCACAAGGTAGTGGTGGAGATTCGGGCGCCCGCACATCCGGCGCCGGCCCTGGTCACCGGGCCGGCTTCGCCACCATGACCGGTACGTCGACCGGGTCGCGGGCCGGGGCGGTCGCGGTCATGTCGCGGACGTTTCGCGCGGCGTTCCGGCCTCTGCGGGGTTCGGGCCGGGGGAAGCGGTGGAGCCGCGTACGACCAGGGTGGGGATGACCGAGAAGTGCACCGCCGACGTGCGGCCTTCGATGCGCTCCAGCAGCAGCCGCCCGGCCGTGCGGCCCATGACGATCCCGTCCTGGTTGACGGTGGTCAGCGAGATGTTGGGATGGGCGGCCAGTTTGGTGTTGTCGTAACCGGCCACGGAGACGTCGCCCGGGACGGACAGGCCGGCCTCGTGCAGCGCGGCCAGGACGCCGAGAGCCGCTTCGTCGGCTCCGGCGAAGATGGCGGTGGGGCGCGGCGACCGGCTCAGCAGCTCCTGCGCGCCGCGGCGGCCCCCCTCCTCGGTGTAGGAGGTCGTGGCGACGGCGATCTCGGCGGCCAGCCCGTGCTCGCGCATCACGCGCTCGTAGGTCTCGGCCCTGATCTGCGGCGCCCGGTCCGCGGCCTGCCCGTGCTCCTTGTCGAAGGTGATGTGCCCGATGCGCCGGTGGCCGAGCCCGATCAGGTGTTCCATGACGAGCTCGGAGCCGACCCGGTCGTCGTCGACGATCGAGTCGAAGGCCGGGGACCGGTCGTGCCTGCCGAGCAGCAGCGTGGGGATCTCGCGGGCCACCTGCTCCAGGTGCGTACGCCCGGCCAGGGGGGCGATCATGAGGATGCCGTCCACCTGCCGGTCGATGAGGGCGTCGATGGCCCGCTTCTCGGTCTTGTCGCGCGTGCCGCCCTGGATCATGATCGCTTGGTAGTCGGACTCGGCGAGCTCGTCCACCAGGCCGGTCACGATCTCGGCGTAGAACGGGATGCCGATGTGCTGCAGGAGCACGCCGATGGTGTACGCCCGCCCGCGCAGCGCCCGTGCGGCGGCCTGGGGCCGGTAGCCCAGCTCGTCGATGGCTCGCTGGACGCGGTCGCGCATCGCCTCGCTGACGCCGTAGTCGTTGCGGATCACCTTGGAGACCGCCGCCTTGGACACCCCGGCGTGTTGCGCCACGTCAGAAATGGTTGCTCTTCGTCGTCGCTCGGGCGCGACCATGGGCTTCCCTTCTCAAACCGAAGTTCTGCCGATCCTACGGTGCCGAGATCGTCGCACGCGTAGACCGGTCTATGAACGATAACGAAAGCCGCATCAGCCGGGCACCTCGACTGGTAAGGACGTCGTAGACCGGTACACATTTTTCTTGACCTCCGTGCGACGTAACGGCTACGTTAACTCGCATTCCGGGGCTCGCCCCGCCTCTGCCAGCCATTTCTGCGGCACCGAGACGTGATCGAGAGACGCATGCACACCTTCCCCGACGGCTTTCTCTGGGGCGCGGCGAGCGCGCCCCACCAGGTCGAGGGCAACAACGTCAACAGCGACTTCTGGGCGCAGGAGGAGCGCATGCCGGGGGCGGACCGCAGCGGCGACGCGCTCGACAGCTACCACCGCTACCCCGAGGACATCCGGCTCGTCGCGGACTCGGGCCTGAACACCTACCGCTTCGGCATCGAGTGGGCGCGCATCGAGCCGGCCCCCGGACGGGTGTCCCGTGCGGCGCTCGCCCACTACCGGCGCATGATCGACGCATGTCTCGCCGCGGACGTCACCCCGTTCGTCACGATCCATCACTTCACCTCGCCGAGATGGTTCGCCGAGGAGGGCGGCTGGCGCGGGGAACGGGCCGTGGACCGCTTCCGCGCCTACGTCGAGACGGCCACCTCGATCCTCGACGGCGTCGAGTGGGTATGCACGATCAACGAGCCGAACATTCTCGCGATCATGGTGCGCGAGGCGGAGGCCACCCTGGGCCCCGATGCGGGCCCGGAGTGGCTGAGCCCCACCCTGGAGGCGGACACGCCCCGGCCGGTGAAGCCGGCTCCGCCGGTGGAGATCGGGCGCTGTCTCATCGAGGCGCACCACGCGGCCCGGGACGTGCTGCGCGAGCGCACGGACGCCCGGGTGGGCTGGTCGGTCGCGAGCCGCGCGTTCGAGACCCGCCCCGGGGCGGAGGAGGTGCGCCGGAAACTGGAGTACGTCTGGGAGGACCTCTACCTCGAGGCGGCGCGCGGCGACGACTTCATCGGGGTGCAGGCCTACTCGGCGCAGTGGGTGGGGCCGGACGGCATCGAACCGCATCCGGTGCACCCGGACAACACCCTCGTGCGGACGGCGTACCGCCCCGACGCCCTCGGCATCGCCGCCCGGCACACCGCCGAGGTGCTGCCCGGCGTCCCGATCGTCGTCACCGAGAACGGCATCGCGACCGGCGACGACTCCCGGCGCATCGCGTACACCACCACCGCGCTCGCCGCGCTGTCCGAGGCGATGGATGACGGCGTGGACGTGCGGGGCTACCTCCATTGGAGCCTGCTCGACAACTACGAGTGGGGGCACTGGGACCCGACGTTCGGCCTCGTCGCCGTCGACCGGGAGACGTTCGAGCGCCGGCCCAAGCCGAGCCTGGCGTGGCTGGGCGGCGTCGCCAAGGCCGGCGCGCTCCGCGACAGCGCGCCTCCGGCAACCTAGCCGCGCCCGCCCGGACCGGCCCTCGGATCCACCTGCGCGGGTCCGACCGCGGCCCTACCCCGCACCGCAGCCGAGAATGACGAGCAAGAGGAAAGACGAGGATGCCCGAAGCAATCGACCGCCGCCGACTCGTGCGACGGCACAACCCCGTGCTGACGTCCGCGCACCCCGCCGACGTCCTGACGGTCGGCAACGGTGACATCGCGCTCACGGTCGACATCTCCGGACTGCAGACGTTCCCGTCCTTCCACGAGCTGGTCCCCGACCCGCGCCGCGTCGTGCGCGACGGGTTGTCCGGTCTGCCGGAGCAGCGCTCGCGTGTCTTCGACCCCGACGACTTCCAGATCCCTTTGCGCACCCAGTCGACCTGGGGCTGGTACGAGACGCGCACCGACCGGGAGCTCCGGTTGGCGGACGCGACCACGCTGTACGAGACGTCCCGCGGCCCGGTGCCCTACCTCGACCGCATGGGTCTGCAGCGGGCCGGCGACCCGATCGCCGAGGAGTTCGCCACGGGCGCCTGGTACCACTTCAACCCCCGCCGCGCCCATCTCGGCCGTCTCGCCCTGGTCCGCCCCGACGGGACGGGACTCGACGAGCCCGCCGCGCTGACGGACGTCCGTACCGAGCTCGATCTGTGGACGGGAACGATCCACGCCGCGTACGTGCTCGACGGTGAGCCCGTGCGCGTCACCACCGTCGCCGACCCGCACGATCACCGCTTCGCCGTGCGGGTTGAGTCAGGCCTGCTGCTCCGGGGATGGGGCGTCGCCTGGGTGTTCGACGAACAGCCGGACGACCTGGCCGCCTTCGAGCTTCCCCTCGGGGAGGAGACGGCCTGGGACCGGTGGACGGAGCGTCACTGGCACGCCCGGCGCACGGTGGAGACCCTGTCCTACGGCGTCGGCGTCCGCACCACCGGCAGCCTGCACGAGGCAGCCGATGCCGTCGTCGCGCGCACCGGCACCGCCGCTCTTGAGGTCGTGGTGACGCTGATGCCGGATCATCAGCGGCTGCAGGACGAGCCCGGCTTCTCCGCCGTCCTCGGCTCTGCGCAGGCCTGGTGGATGGAGCACTGGAGCGCCGGCGCCGCGGTCAGCCTCGCCGGCAGCACGGACGCCCGCGCCGGCGAGCTCGAACGCCGCGTCGTGCTGTCGCAGTACCTTCTGGCCGTCAACAGCGCCGGCGTCACGCCTCCCGCGGAGTCCGGGCTGACGTACAACACCTGGACGGGCAAGTTCCACCTCGAGATGCACTGGTGGCACGCGGCGCATTTCCCGATGTGGGGACGAGGGCACCTGCTGGAGCGCAGCATCGGCTGGTATCACGACGCGCTGGAGGCGGCGAAGGCGACCGCTCGCCGGCAGGGGTACCGGGGAGCCCGCTGGCCGAAGCAGACCGATCCGTCCGCGCGCGAGTCGCCGAGCAACATCGGCGTGTTCCTCGTGTGGCAGCAGCCGCACGTGATCCACCTGCTGGAGTTGCTGCGCGGCGCGGGGCGCGAGGAGGCGTTCCTGCGTGAGCACTACCCGCTCATCGAGGCGACCGCCGACTTCATGGCCGACTTCGCCGAGGAGCGCGACGGCTCGTACGTGCTGCCGCCCCCGCTCATTCCCGCGCAGGAGAGCTACCTCGTCGACCGGGAGACGAACACCGATCCGACCTTCGAGCTGGCGTACTGGTCGTGGGCGCTCAGCGTGGCGAACGAGTGGAGAAGCGAGCTCGGTCTCGAGCCGAGCCGGGAGTGGGACCGGGTGGCGCGGAACATGCGCCGGCCCGCCCTGCTGCCCGACGGCACGTACGCCGCGATCGCGACGCCTCCGCTGCTCGTCCGCAAGGATCACCCGTCCATGCTCATGGCCCTGGGGTGGCTTCCGGACACCCATCTCGTGGACCCGGCCACGATGTCGGCCACGCTCGACTCGGTGTGGGAGCACTGGGACCTGCAGTCCAGCTGGGGCTGGGACTACCCCGTCATGGCGATGACCGCGGCCCGCCTCGGCGACGCCGGCCGGGCCATCGACGCCCTCCTGCTCCCCTCCCCCAAGAACGTGTTCCTCCCCAACGGACACAATCCGCAAATGCCGGGATTTCTCACCGTATATCTGCCGGCGAACGGAGGACTGCTGGCCGCGATGGCGCATCTCGCCACGGCGGCGCACCAGGGAGCGGAGCTTCCCGACGGCTGGGTGATCACGTCAGAAGGGCTGGGCGCGCTCCCCCGCCCCCGCGTCCTGTCCGCACCAGATTGACTTTCATGCGCCGAAAGGAGAATCACCGGCCGACAGCGCCGAAACGATCGGCGACCAGCAGCAAGAACCATATCAATTACGTTGTACGGCGCCCACCGCGAAATGCCGGGGTGGGCACAGCAGAGTGGCCTCTTTCCCCGATCCAAGGCTTCCAAAGGTGAGGACCATGGGTAATTATTCTTCAGCACGCGGCACCCGTCGCCGCACCATCGTCGCGGCAGGGGCATTGGCGATCGTCGGGGCGCTTGCTCTGGCAGGTTGCTCGTCGTCCGATGAATCCACCACGGGGGACGTCGGACTGACTTTCCTGAACCAGTCGCGCGGGCAAGAGGCCGCGCTCACCAAACTCGCGCAGCAGTACACCCAGAAGACCGGCGTCAAGGTCACCATCGACTCACCCGGGCCCGTCGACTACCTGCCCAAGCTCCAGGCGAAGGCGCAGTCCAGGTCGATGCCCGACATCTACTCGTCGTTCGACGCGTCGCAGATGGCGCCGTTCTACAAGGCCGGCTGGGCGATGGACCTCTCTGCCGAGTTGAACGCCGGCTGGAGCAAGAACTTCAGCCCCGCCGTGCTCAAGATGTCGACGTTCCCGGAGGGCAACAACCTCGGCGTCAAGCCCGGCACCTACTCGGTGCACTGGGAGACCCAGACGTACGGCTTCCTCATCAACCCGGCGCTGACCGGGATATCGGCGGAGAAGCCGCCCGCGACGACGGCCGAGTTCATCGATGCGCTCGCCGCGAAGGGAGCGAAATTCTCCATCGCGGCCTCGCAGACGCCGAACATCATCCAGGGCCTCGCCTCGAACTGGCTGACCGACGCCGACATCGAAGCGACCCTCAACGGAAAAGCGAGCTGGAAACAGGACGGCTGGCGCAACGCCTTCCAGTTCCTGCTCGACCTGAAGAAGGCCGGCGTCCTCGCCGACAACTCCATCCCCGGCGGCCAGGACGACCACCCGACCGTGGAGGCGTCCTTCTTCACCAAGTCGATGGGCGCCATCTTCGACGCCGCTCCCGGCGTCTCAGTCGGCCACCGGACTAACCCGGATTTCGAGGACTATTTCTCCACCGGACTGCCCAAGGCTCCCGGAAGCGTCCACGACCCGCGCTCGCCCGGCATCCCCGGCAAGGGCGCGGTGATCAATCCGAGGGGCAAGCACGCCAAGGAGGCGCTCGCGTTCGTCAAGTGGCTGACCGAGCCCGAGCAGCAGGCGGTGTTCGCCAAGGACGCCCGCATCCTGCCCAGCAATCCGGAGCTCCTCGCCGGCACGGACATCCCCGCCCAGCTCACCGGCTTCGCCGCCGGCGTGAAGGACATGCAGGTCATGTCGACGACCTTCACGCCTGACGTGAACACCGCGATCAGGGCGGAGTCCCAGCGCCTGGTCCTGGGCGAGGCGACGGTGGACGAGGTGCTCGCCAACATCCAGGCAGCGCAGGATCGCACGTCATGACGACGCAGCACCTCGCACTTCCCGCGCGGCGCCGGCAGGCGCCGCGCGGGAAGGCGCCGCGAGGGAGGCGCGCTCTCCGGCGTAACTTGATCGGCTGGTTGTTCCTGGCTCCGGCCATCGCGCTCGTCGGGATCTTCACGATCACCCCGTTCGCGCAGGCCATCCTGCTGAGCTTCCAGTCCTGGGACGGCGTCAGCCCCGACACCCCGTGGGTGGGGCTGGCCAACTACGACTTCGTCGCCTCCGACCCGATCTTCTGGGCGTCCATGCGCAACGTCCTGTTCTTCGGGGTCGTCGGCTTCGTCGTCGGCAACGGAGCCGCCCTGGGCATGGCGCTGGCCGTCAACGGCATCACGCGCGGCAGGACGTTCTTCCGCACCGTCTTCTACCTGCCGGGCGTGTTGTCGGTCGTCGTCGTCGGCCTGCTGTTCTCCTTCATCCTGGCCCCCGGATCCGGCGTACTCAACCGGCTGCTCGGCCTGGTGGGGCTGGGCGCGCTGGAGCAGAACTGGCTCGGCGACCCGGCCGTCGCGCTGCCCGTCGTGGCGGCGGTGTTCGTCTGGTTCCACTGGGGCTTCGGCTTCCTGCTCTTCCTCGCCGGGCTGCAGGACGTGCCCAAGGAGCTGTACGAGGCCGCCGAGCTCGACGGCGCGAACCGCTGGGCGAGGTTCCGCTACATCACCTGGCCGCAACTGGCCCCGGTCACGTCGATCGTCAGCCTGCTCACCCTGCTCGCCGCCCTCCAGATCTTCGGCACGGTGCAGGTGCTGACCAACGGCGGACCCGGCCATCACACGATGGTGCCGACCCTGGCCATCTACAACGAGGCGTTCGTCAACTGGCGGTACGGCAGCGCCGCGGCCATGTCGGTCATCTTCGGCGGCGCCCTCGTGCTGCTGTCCGTGCTCCAGCTCACCATCACCAGGCGGAGGTCCCGCGCATGAGCGGCCGGATGACAGAAGGTGCCGCAGGCGGGACCCGACGGGGGGTACGTCTGGACAAGGTCGGCCTGTACGGACTGCTGGGCGTCGCCGCGCTGATCGCGCTGTTCCCGCTGCTGTGGATGGTGTCCGGGTCTCTGCAGAGCCTCACGGAGCTGCTCGCGAACGACAGCTTCCTGCCCGCCGACCCGCAGTGGCACAACTACGTGACCGCGTGGGTGGAGGGAGAACTCGGCGTCTACCTGCGCAACAGTGTGCTCTACACCGGATCTGCGGTCGTCGGCATCCTGGCGGTGTCAAGCCTCGCCGGGTACGCGCTCGCGCGGCTCGACTTCGCCGGCAAGGGCGTGTTCACGTTCGTCATCCTCGCCGTGATGATCATCCCTGCGCCCGCCATGTTCCTCGCGCAGTACAAGCTGCTCATCTCGCTGAACCTGACGAACAATCCCGCAGGCTACGTGCTGATCCTCATCACCTCCGGCATCCCCATGTCGACGCTCATCATGCGCGGCTTCTTCGTCAGCCAGCCCCGCGCCCTGGAGGAGGCGGCCGCGCTGGACGGCGCCGGCCCGCTGCGCATCTTCTGGAACGTGATCCTCCCGCTGGCCCGGCCCGGCCTCGCCGCCGTGGCGGTCATCCAGGGGCTGGGCGCGTGGAACGAGTACCTCATGGCGCTCGTCCTGTTCGAGGACAACTCCCTCATGCCGATCCAGCGCGGCCTGACCGCGTTCACCTCGGCCGAGACGCCGCAGCAGCAGATCCTCCTGGCCGCCACGACCATCTCGATCGTGCCGGTGGTGATCTTCTATCTGATGGCGCAGCGTCACATCGTGAAGGGCATCGGCGCGGGCGCGATCAAGTAGGCAGGCCCGCTTCCGGGCGACCGCGCTGGAGGGACGGGCTCACCTGAGGGGCGGTGAGTCCCGTCCCCTCCAAGGCCGGGGGCTCCTGCGCGCGGGCGGTGGAGGCGGCGGCCGTGAGCCGGCTCGACCGCCAGGTGGCCGGATCTTCACCGCACGCCTGGACGAATGCCTCGGCCACCTCCCAGGAGGGCACCTGATCGCCCGACTCGGCCTTGGACAGCGTGCTGGCCGCATATCCAGCCTTGTCGGCTAATCGCCGAACCGTGAAGCCTCTGCTGGCCCGCACCTCGCGTAACCGCAGGGCGAAACGCTCGGCTCCGGTCGAGCCGTCCGGTGGCTTCTGCCGTCGGCCCACCCTGTTCCCTCCCTGCCAAGAGCTTGAGCGGCGTCTCCCATCTTCCTCGAACGGCGACCACGAGCAATGCGGAACGGGTTCCGACCTCAGCGGGGCCGTTGCCCCGCCTCATCGACGACAGCGACCTTGATCAGGGCGTCCCAGTTGTGGATCTCGCCCTTCTTCATGGTGCCGAAGGGTCCGTCCTTGTGGTCCTTGACCACGATGGTGCGGTAGCCCAGGTACTCGTAGGTCTTCGGATCGATGAAGATCTCGTCGCGCAGGTAGCCGTCCAGGACGTGGTACAGGGTGATGCCCCGGCGTTTGAGCAGATCAGAGGACTTGGCTTCGTATCGGACGCCCTGGATCTCGGCCATGGCGCCGTACATGGCGGCGCGGAGCCTGGGGGGAAGGGCCGCGTCCCCCATGCCCATCGCGATCAGCTGGAACGCCCATCTGTCGCGCTGTACGCGGGTGAGGGGGGGCACTGATTTCTCGGCCAGCCGCTTCGCCTCCTCGGGGGTCTTGCCCCTGCTCTCCGCCCGTTCCTGGGTGGAGCGCAGGTCGGAGGCGCGATTCCTGGCGTTCTCCGTGTCGATGGTCTCGTAGATCCGGGCCAGCAACTGATCGGCGTCGGTCGGCAGGGCGAGCAGGTAGGGGTAGGTCACCTCGAACTCCGAGCCCTTGAAGATCTTCAGCTTGCCCTTCTCGACGGTGGCGAAGGCCTTGTCGTTGAGCTGCCGCCACTGCTCGCGAGTGTTCGTCACCGCGGGCTCGCCGCGCAGCCATTCCCTGCCGTCCACCCGCGTCTGGGCGCGCAGAGTCTTCACGTAGCCCCACTGCGTGGGCCCGGCGCTCCATTCGGGCTCGTCGGAGGCCAGCACCGCCGCGTTGCCGGCCAGGTCCCGGGCGCTGGCCACCGGGCGCAGCCGCAGCTCGGTGACGGCGGCGGAGGGCCGCGCATGGGGAACCTCGACGCCCTCGTCCCGAGGGACGTCCGGAGCTTCCCGGGTGACGCCCGGGACGACCGTCATGGCCACGGCGAGCAGCGCGGCGGCAGCCGCCCCGGTCAGGCTCAGCCCCCACACCGCACGGATGCGACGTGCCCGCGGACGCCGGTTCCCGTGTATGTGACTGGCCAGGCGGGACCGGGCCGCCCCGATGGACTCCGGAGCGGCCCCCGGCAGCGCGTCGTGATAGCGGCGCAGCTCCTGCAGTTCTTCCATGATTCAGACCCCCTTCGCCGCGTGACCCAGTGTCCTGCGTAGCTTGGTCCTGGCCCGGTTCACCCGGGAGCTGACAGTGCCGATCGGGATGCCCAGGGCGAAGGCCACCTCCGCATAGCTGAGGTCGGCACAGGCCACCAGCATCAGGGCGTCGCGGTCACCCCGGGACAGGCTCTCCAGGCCGCGTGCCAGCCGGGGGCTGAGCTGCTCGGCGGTCACCCGGTCGGTGACCCGCTCGGCGTGGCCCTCGACGTCGTCGCGGGCGGCCGAGCGGCTGAGGGCCCGGTAGAGGCGGAGCTCGCCGCGGCGATGACGGCCGATGAGGTTGGTGGCGATGCCGTACAGCCAGGCCCTGGCCTCCGGTCGGGTCAGGTCGTAGCGGTCGCGCTGATCGAACGCGGCCAGGAACGTCTCCGCGGCCACGTCGTCGGCGGCGCCGGGCCCGAGCCGGGCGGCGGCGTAGCGGTGGATCGCGGTGAAGTACCGATCGAAGATCAACGAGAACCACTCCGGCTCGTGCCGCGAGTTCGCGATGACCGACGCGTCGTCGGGCTCCGCGGCCAGCCGTGTGGCGGGGTATGAAGAAGGGTCATGCATCCGGCGCCTTTCTCGAAAGAGGTCGGCGCTTATTGCCCGATGCCGGCTTCCTTGTTCGCGGTTGTTCTCCGGCATCGCTCATGGGAGCTCTTCGCGTGCTCGTACTTACACCTCATCCTCGGTGCAAGTATCTACGGCTGCAGCGGCGGCCCTCCTCGGCAGCCGTCGTAGTTGCGCACGATGACGTGCGACGATGCCGCCGACTTCGGCCCACCGGATCCGGCCCGGGTACGAGGTACCCGTTCTGCCATGACTGGCCGGCAGCAGCACGATCCCGGGTCGCCGATGTCCTCGAGAGCTGGTTTCGGAATCGCGTTCTCGGACGACGAGTTCCGCGAGCTGCATCAGGCCCGGCAGCAGGATTCGGCGCCGGCTCTCGTAGACTCGGCGGCCATGACAGAACGATGGCCTTTCATCCACCACGTGACCTTCATCGCCGCGGACCTCGAGGCGAGCACGCGCTTCTACACCGCCGCGCTGAAGCCTCTGGGTGTTGTCGGAGAGGCGGCTGACGGCGGAACGGAGTTCTGGGAAGAGCGGTTGGACACACCTTCCTTCGGTCTGTATCCCGTTGGCGACGCCACGGTGACACGGGGCGCGCACATCGCATTCACCGCCCGCGACCGGGCCGCGGTCGACGCCTTCCACGCGGCCGCGCTGGCTGCCGGCGGCAAGTCCCGGCACGAACCCCGGCTCTGGCCCGAATATGGCGCCTATTGCGCGTTCGTCGATGACCCGGACGGCAACAACATCGAGGCGGTGTACAAGGAGCAGGCGTAGGGCCGGCACCTGGCGGTGATAGCAGCGGTGGCGCGGTTGGGCGAGCGGCCCGCATTCGCCGAGGCCGACTACGCGGCGCTATTCAGCGCTGCTCACCAGCAACTCGGCGACCGCTGATGGTGGTCCGGGACGACCTCAACACCCGCACCTGGGCCGAGACGAGACGGCTGATCGCCGCCCGGGCCGTGGTTGACGGCGTTCCACCTGCCCGTCTTCAGGAGCAGCGCGGCGTCGAGGTGGGAGAGCGTCGCGATCTCCTCCACCGACCCCGGCTCAGCCAACTCGTGCCCCTCGCGGGCCAGGCGTGCGGACTCGTCGATGTCGTCCAGGTCGCCGGAGAGCTGGAAGCGCGTCCGCATGGCCTGCGCCAGCACCGTGCGCGCCCGCGCCCGCGCCGGATCGGCCGTCACCGTCGCGACCGCCTCCCGGCCGAGGGCGACCGCCTGCTCCAGGTCTGCTCGCTCGGCGTGCGCCTCGAACCGCCACAGCAGCGCCTGCGCGTGCTGGAACAGCCGGGCGGGACGGTCGGGATGACCAGGCGGAAGCTCGGCGACCTGGCCCCTCGGCGACCTCGACGGCGAGATCGTCGAGGAAGCGGTCGCGCTCGGAGGCGGCGGCGTGGGCCGGCTGCTCCCTGTCCTCGAACCGGGTCGCGGCGGGCTCCGGCTCCTCCCGCCCGCCACGCGTCAACTGGCGTAACGACTCCTCCAGGTGCTCGGGCACCTCCTCGGGCGGCACGCCGAGCCGCAGCAGGGTGATCTCGGACAGCTGCATCGCGTGGACAAGCCTCTCCCCCGGCGTCACCAGGTGGGCCCCGCGAGCCGCCAGCACCGAGCTGACCAGCCGGCTGTCGGCCTCATCCTCTCCCGCGACGACCAGGTGACACATCATCGCGTGGACCTGGTCGCCTTTGAGGTGGCGGGGATCACCCGTACGCGCATAGCGGTTCCATCGCGCCCGCAACCGCCCGCGGATCCACCTCGTCACCATGCAACCTCCGCCGCCTACTCTCGATGCGGCCAATGGCGAAATCAAGAGGCGCGCAAGACCTCCTCGACCGTCCTCGAGTGCGAGCGCTACATCTCCGGGAAGGACGCGATCACCGAGTAGTGGACCACGGTGAACTCATCAAGACGCCCGCAGGCCAGTGATCGTTCTGTCGCTTCCCGTGCGGCCGCCTGCATCGGCCAGGCAACGGACTGCTTACCGCTACCCCCCAACGGCTCGATCAGCCCCGGCCTGCCTTCACCCGCTCTCCACACCCCGAACGTCCCGCCGGGGACCTGACCCGGCCGAACCACAGCTCAGAGCCATCGTGGCCGCGTTTCGACGCGGTACAGGCCGCCGCGCTGCCGTCCGTGCAGAGGGACGGGGCTTCCAGGGGCCCGGCGCGTGCCGGGAGGACCAGGGCAATGCCGTGGAAGCGGACACGCCGTAACAAGTCAGCAACATATCCGTCCGCTACCGACATTCAAGGTTCACACCCTGTTTAACATCCGACGTGGGACGTAGGACGTCTCCTCATCACTTCTCCTTCCAGGAAGGGCGAGGACATGCACGACAGTTATCTCCCGGGGGGCCGTACCGGGAGCTCCCGGCGCCGCCGGGCGGGCGCCGTGATGGTGCTCGCCGGCTTACTCGTCAGCGCGTTCGGCGCGCCGGCGACCGCGGCGCCGGCGCGGACCTTCGAGGCCGCCACGACCTCCGAGGCCGCCACGACCGGCGACACCGCACCGTTCGTGGACGAGCAGGTGCTCTACAAGCAGGGCGACTTCGGATACGGCTGCTTCCGGATCCCCGCCGTGGTGCGGGCCACGAACGGCATGCTCCTGGCGTTCGCCGAGGGACGGGTGAAGGACTGCGGCGACGACGAGGACATCGACCTCGTGCTGCGCCGTTCCGCCGACGGCGGGCGGACCTGGGGCCCCCTGCAGGTGGTCTCGGAGGGCAACGGCACGACCCACGGCAACCCGGTGCCGATCGTCGACGAGCGCACCGGGCGGGTCGTGCTGGTGAGCACCCACAACGGCGGGGAGCCGTGCCCGAACGGCTGTGACCGCGACCCGTGGGTGCAGTTCAGTGACGACCACGGGGCGACCTGGTCGGCCGCCAGGGAGATGACCGAGGGCAAGCGTCCGGAGTGGAACTTCTGGTACGCCACCGGCCCGATGCACGGCATCCAGCTCAAGCTCGGCCCGCACGCCGGGCGGCTGGTCGTCGGGGCGAGTTTCGAGAGCTGGGACCGGGTCGGCAAGCACGTCTACGGCACGCACCTGCTCTACAGCGACGACAGCGGCGTGACCTGGAACATCGGCGCCGAGACGTCCCGCGACGACGGCACGGTCATCGCCCAGGAGGTCACCGTCATCGAGCTCACCGACGGGCGGATCTACGCCTCGGCCCGCGAGCGCGGGACCGACGTGGGCAGCCGGGCGTACGCGACCAGCAGCGACGGCGGCCAGACGTGGGACGAGCCGTTCCGCACCATGCCGGCCCTGGCCACGACCGACATCCAGGCGTCGCTGCTGCGCTTCGGCGACAAGCGCATCCTCTTCTCCGCGCCGATGCACCCGAGCGCCCGGGAGGCGATGGGGATCCGGTCGTCCTACGACGAGGGGCGCAGCTTCGAGACCTGGAACGAGGGCAAGGTCTTCTACTGGGGGCCGTCGGCGTACTCGGACATGGTGCGCCTGGACGGCGACGAGGCGGCCCTGATGTACGAGGCCGGCACCGTCACACCGTACGAGCAGATCCGGTTCGCGCGGTTCAACGAGGCGTACCTGGAGACGCCCAACGGCACCCCGCCCGGCATCCCGGGGCCCCCGGCGCCCGGTCCGACGACGCCGGACAGGTCGCCGAACCGCAACACGGCGTACGTCCGCGGCGGTGCGCAGCCCACCGACGGGCGGTTCGGCAACGGGCTGGCCCTGGACCGGGTGGACGACCGGGTGGAGGTGCCGTTCGACAAGTCCGTCGACCTCGGCGCGAAGGACTTCACGCTGACCTCCTGGATCCGGTACTCGGAGAAGACCGGCGCGCACACGATTCTCTGGTTCCACCGGGTGAACCGGGGCACCAACCCGCCGGCGCTGTGGCTGCGGGCCGAACCGGCCAGCAACCGCATCCGGGCGGTCCTCTCCGTCGACCGGTTCAACGTGACCGTGCAGTCGCCGAGCGCGTACAACGACGGGCGGTGGCACTTCGTGGCGCTCCAGCGGGCGCAGGGCGAGCTCCGGCTCCTGGTGGACGGCGTACAGGTCTCGGCGGCGGCGGCGCCGGCCGGTTCGCTGACCCTGGGCAAGGAGTTCGGGATCGAGGGAATCCACGTCGGACAGCGGCTGGACGGCGTGGACCGCTTCCGCGGGACGCTGGACGAGGTCCGCGTCTACCGGCGCGCCCTCACCGGCACCGAGCTGGACCTGATCCGGCGGGCGAACCTGCCGATCGGCGGTCAGCTCGGGCTGCGCCTGCCGTTCGACCACATCGGTTGAGAAGACACGAACCGCTTGGCGATGGCGCTCACCGGGCCCCGGTGGGCGCCGTCGCCGCGCCCTGACGGCATCCGGACGCCGGTCATGAACCGGAGGAACCCGCTACGCCCCTGGGAAGAGCTCGGGCAGGTGCGCCCGGGCCAGTGGCCTGAGCCGTACGGCGAGCGAGGCGGCGACCGAGTCGTACGGCCACCGGACCCGGGTGCCGATGTCGGCCCAGCCGCCGAGGTGGGCCAGGAACTTGTCCAGCGCGGGGTTGGCGTACCCGCTGCGCTGGAGCGGCTGGACGTGCGCGGCGAAGAACTCGTGGATCCGTCGCTCCACATCCAGCGCGGCATCGGGTCGCGCGACCATCATCCGCTGCCATGCCATGGCGCCGGCCGGGCTGAGGGCGGCGATGTTCGAGTAGGAGCCGGCGGCACCGTGCCGCCGTCCGGTCGCCAGGTCGTGGCCGGCGACGAAGACGGCGAGGCCGGCCGCGTGGCGCTCCATCTCCGCGTACCACCGCGCGTCCCCGCCGGCCACCTTGATCCCGATGACCGCGGGAACCTCGCGGCGGATCACCGGATACAGCTCGGCCGGCACCTGCGTCTTGGCGTGCGGCGGGTTGTACAGCACGAGCGGCACCGGGTCGGCGGCGGCCGCGACGCGGGCCAGGAAGCGCACCACCTCGCCGCGCGAGAGCGGCACCCAGTCCGGCAGCGTCACCTGGATCGCACCGGGCCGGAGCTCCCGTGCGCGGGCCACCCGGGCCAGGCCGGTCTGCGCGCTCATGTGGCCGGCGCCGATCTGGAACGGCAGCCGGTGCCGCTCGCACCGCTCGGCCAGCAGCGCGTTGACGCGGTCGTACTCGTCCTCGGCGAGCGCGTGGAACTCGCCGGCGGTACCGTGCGCGTACAGGCCGTCGAGCCCCACGGCGACGAGCACGTCCAGTTCCGCCTCAAGGCGGGCCCAGTCGATCGAGTCGTCGTCCCGGACGGGCAGCAGGACCGTGCCCCAGGTGCCGCCGAGCGTCCCCGGCGTCAATCTGTCCACGACGCCCCGCAAAGTGTTCCGTACACATGGGACATCCTATGTCTTGACCGTATGGTGACCAAGTCATGTACGTCCGATGGCCGTCCGTGGCGTCGGCGTAGAATTCTCTGCCTCGCCCGCCCTTCCGGGACCGAGAGGTGGGATGTTCGACACAGAGTCTTTCGACGAATCTGGGGGCAGCATGCGTACGCGTGACGGCGCGTCGCTTCAGGAGCGCATCGTCGCCCTGATCCACGAGCGCGAACTGGCCCCCGGGTCACCGATGCCGACCGAAGTGCAATTGATGGAGCTGCTCGGGGCGAGCCGCAACAGCGTCCGCGAGGCCGTGCGGGCCCTGCGGGCCTTGGGCATCGTGGAGATCCGGCACGGACATGGGACGTTCGTCGGGCACGCCTCGCTCGACGTCCTCACCCCCTCGCTCACCTTCCAGGTGCGTTCCGGGCCGGGCGGCGGTATCCGCGCGCTGCACGATCTCGTCGAGGTCCGCGAGCTGCTCGAGACGGGACTGATCGGCCAGGTGGCCCGGAGCACCAGCGCCACCCGGCTCGCCGCGTTGGCCGCCCTGGTCAACGGCATGGACCGGGACCGGGAAGCCGACCGGGCATTCCACGCGCTGCTGTACGAGTCGTGCGGCAACGAGCTGGTGCTGCAGCTGATCGGCCTGTTCTGGGACGTCTACCACGAGGTCGAGCCGACGCTGGGCCCGCCGGAGGAGCGGACGGCGGAGATCGTCGGCAACCACCGCCGGATCGTGGCGGCGCTTCGCGCCCGGGACTCCGAGGCCGCCCGGGAAGCGATGCGGCTGCACTTCCGCGACGTCAAGGCGCGCATCGCGCGGGCGGCGGCTCAGCCGGTGTCCCCGCCGGCCTGACCAGGGCCACCCGGCCGTAGCCGGTCACACCAGGCGCGCACCGAGGCGGAGATGCGCGCCTGGTTCGAGGGTGGTCCCCGTGGAGTCAGAACGTGATGAATCCGTACAGCGCCAGATGGTTCGACTTCGTGCTGCTCACCGTGTGATCGATGCTCGACGGCTGCACGGCGCCCTTGACGAACAGGTAGTCGATCTTTCTGGAACCCATGGTCGCTTTCGCTCCATAGCCGGTCATGCCGAAGCCTCCGAGTGTGGTGGAGGCGATGTTCGCGCGATTCGCGTCGATTCCGATCACGCGGATCGTCGACGCGTTCATCAGGCTCGTGGCGTCCGCGCCGACGCGGATGCCGGACTTGGCGATGCCCGGGTCGCCCGGACCCGCGCAGGCATTCGCTCCGTTCTGTTCCGGCAGGTGCATGGTCGCGGCGAACACCGTGGTCCCCGTTTCCCTGATCGTGAACCTCGCCGCGATGGCGCTCGTGCGCTTCCACTTGTATGCGTTGGTGGCGCCGTCGTCGTTGTCCGGCGGCTTGTACAGCGTGCACCCGGCCCCGCCGTCGTACGCTGTTCCGGGCTTCAACCAGCCCGCGCTCCAGTATTTCGAGATGTCGCCCGCGGCCAGGCTCAGCGTCCTGGTGTTGTAGATGATCCCGTTGGTCTGCCTCTTCTTCAGGTCGCCGAGCGCCTGATCACTGCACTTGTGGGAGCCGCCCCACTCCTCCGGGTCGTCCCAGGCCACGTGCGCCTTGTACGTGCCGGCCGGGTAGCCGAACTTGGCCGAGAGCTGGTCGGCGTAGGCCGTGGCCTGTCCGGTGCCACGCACCTGCTGCACGATGAGGAGATCGGGAGCCCGTACGCCGGAGGTGCCCGTCGCACCGTGGTCATCGACCAGCATCGACGTGAGGTGGTCCGGACCTGGGATCCGGGTGCACGAGCCGTCGGCGTTGTTCCTCACCAGGTTCTCGATGTTGTCGCTGTAGACCCGTAAGACGCGATCCGCCGCGGCCGTGGGCGCTTCGTGCGCCTGGGCGAGCGCGGGGGTGGCTGTGGCGAGCGCGGCGACCACCGCGAGCGCCGTCGCGCCGGATGATCGATGAGTGAGTGACATTGTCGCAGGGTAGCGATGATCGCGGGGCGGCATCATCCCGCTGTCAGCGTCTGGGCGGGGCCGCCGATACGCTGCCAGGCGCCGGAGTCTCGGGACCAGCGGAGGATCTGTGAGCGATCTTCGGTCAGGACGTACACCGCCTCCCGGCCGACCGCCACCTCCGCGCCCGCCGCGCCGATGTCCTGCCAGGTCTGGCCGGTGACACGGGTCGCCGGCCCCGCGAGGACGCGCAGCCGCTCGTGCGACGGGTCCGTGGCGAAGAGCCCGGCGGGGCCCCCGTACAGCTCCGCCGCCGGACCTGCCGCGTAGGCCCAGGGCGGCCATGGGTTCGGCTGGTCGTCGGCGAGCCAGCGGTTGACCACGGAACGGTCCGGGGTGAGGCCGTACAGATCGCTGTCGGTGAGCGCGAACGAGGCTCCCGCCGAGCCGACGGGCTTCCAGTCCGCGGGGCGGCCGGAGTACCGGAAGATCCAGCCGTCCTTCGGACTCGTGGCGAACAACCCTGGCTCACCGCCGTACAACCGCACCGCCGGGCCGCCGATCTCGGTCCACGACATGCCCTGCCCGTTCCACACGTCGACGGAGTGACGGTCGGCGGGCATCCGGTAGACGTGTGCGCCGCTGACCGCGAAGTCACTGACCGGCTCACTGATGCGTGACCACAGGCCAGGACGGCCACCGTACTTGTAGAGGCGGTCGTCCAGTCCGATCGCGAACAGACCGGCGGGTCCGGAGGAGAGGCGCTTCGCGCCGTCACCGATCCTGGTCCATCCGCTCGCGTCCGAGCCGTCCCATCGGAAGATGCCATGGCCACCCGGCCCCACGGCGAACACGTCGCCCCCGCCCGCGGGGCCCGGCCGGAGCAGCAGGGCGAGCACGGTGAGGACCGCGATCGCGGCGGCACCGCCGGCGAGAATCAGGGCGCGTGGACGGGATCTCCGCGCGGGCGCCTCGTCGGGGTTCGCGGCGGGCCCTTCCCGCGCGGCTGCCGGTTCAGCGAACGTAGGCGCAGGTGGAGGCGCAGGCGCAGGTCCGGGCGCAGGTGCAGGTGCAGGCGGCGGAGCCACTGGCGCCGGTGCCTGGCGTGCTCCTTCGAGGGCCGCCGCGTGCAGCCGGGCGGCGCTCTCCGCGCGAAGATCACTGGTGTGCCCGTCCGGCGCCTGGTCCCGCACCAGCCGCACCAGCAGGTCCAACGGGATGATCTTCTGGCCCGAACGGTACTCGCCCCAGAGCGTCTTCCCGACGTGGTAGCGCGCGGCGAGCTCGCGGACGGTCAGCCCGGCCGTGAGCGTCAGCAGGAACTCCGCCAGCTCGTTGGCCTGCCGCGTGCGGCCACGAGGGCCGCCCTGGGGCCTGCCCACCTTGCGGTTCATCGCAGCGGCCTCCTCCTGCGCCCCTTTCGCCCGATGATCAAGTCAACAGAACCCGTTGTCCGCGGACAACCCATTGTCCGGACTTCCTCGGCTCTTTCGCGCCGCTGCTTCCGGACAACCGCCGGCGCCGTCAGCCTTCGAGAAGCCGGTGATCACCACCCGGGCCGCCTCGTCGCCCCGGGCTCCGTCAGGCCACCGGCCGTCAACCCGGCGAAGAACGCGCCACTGGATCTGGAGGATTTCGTGAACGGTAACGTCTTCCCGCGACTCGCCTCGGCGACCCTGATCGCCGCCGCCATCGCCTCGTTGCCCGCACCCGCCGGCGCCGCGACGATCGGGTACACGCCCGAGCAGGTGTGCGGCGGTGGCTTCGCCAGGGTGAGCTCAGGCACCCAACCGGTGACCGACCACACGAACACCATCCGGGGCTACGCGTACCTGCTCTACAACGCCCGCACCGGAGAGCACTGCGCCGTCACCATCAAGTCGGATTTCGTCGGCACACCCACCATGACCAGGGCGACCCTCGTCGTGGAGACCAACACCATCTTCGGTCCCGCGAGATACACCGACCAGGGAGCCTTCAAGTTCTACGCGGGCCCGGTGAAAGCACGAGCCAACGGCAGATGCGTCACCTTCCAGGGAACGGTCAGCAGCAGGGCCGACGAACGCGCCTCCGGTATCCAGGCCTCCGGCGGCTCCGGCAACTGCGCCGCGGATGCCATGCGCCGAAGGGGCAGCGCCCGCTGAGCAGCGCGCCGGCCAGGCAACTTACGGACGGGGATGACAACGGCAGTGCGGCACGGTAAAACAGCACACAGCCCCTGGCGGAGATCGTCGATCTTGGTCGACGGCCCTTCCACCAGGGGCCTTCCTGCTGCTGGAATCAAGAACGATGATCACCGACGAAGCCGTGACCAGCGACGTCACGGTGGAATGAGCCCACTGCCTCGTGCCGAAGCACCGCCTCTGCCGCTGGACGGCATGAGCGGGTATCGACCCTCCAGGAGGACGACATCAAGACTTTTCCTCGCCAGGGAATGGACGACCGGCCCCGCTTACCGCTCGTCCGTGCGCTCGCCCGCAGTTCCTTCTCCGCCGCCGTCGCCCTCGCGGTCCTCGCCGCCGCCCTGTCCACGAGCGTCGTCACCGGCGCCGAATTCCGTACCCGCGGGTCGGAAGAGGTCGTCAGGGCCATCGACGCCCGGCCCAACGACGGCTCCGGCTACTGGCCGGACTTCTCGAACACCGGCTATGCCAACACGCCGGCCAACGCCGGCGGGCTGGGCCTGGGCGCGTACCCGGGTAAGCTCACCGACTACACGTCGGGCATGAGCGCCGACAAACCGTTGACGCTCAGGTTCCCCGACAACAGCGTCATCTCGTACAAGCGGTTCCTGAGCCTGAAGGTACTGATCTACGGCGACAATCTCACCTTCGTCGGCTGCCTGTTCGAGGGCACCAACCCCAACGACAATCTCGTCCAGATCTACTCGGACAACAACATCAAGTTCCTCTACTCGACGTTCAAGCCGAGCTCCTACGCGATGCCTCCCGGCAACGACGGCACCGTCTCGTCGTCCCACACCAAGCCCGGAACGCCCTTCGACAAGTCCTGGCAGCTGGCCACGACGATGAAGGAAGCCGTGGCCGTCATGGACCACAATGACATCTGGGGCAACGCAGGCATGATCATGGTGACGGGCTTCCCAGGGCGCCCGTCGACCTGGACGAACAATTACATCCACGACATGGCCGACACCTCGCATGACGTCTACCACCACGACGGCATCGGCCCGCAGAGCGAGGGCGACGGCGGCCCCATGATCGTCGACCACAACACCCTGGCCTCCGTGGGGAACACCAACGCCCTGGCCCTGCAGGGAAGCGGCGTGTACGACCACATCTCGTTCACGAACAACTACGTCTCCGGCTGGGGCTATGCGGTCTCCATAGGCGTCGTGAACAACGCCACCAACATCACCGTCACCGACAACGTCTTCTCGGCAGAGCTCGAGCAGTTGTACGGCTTCCTGTACGGCAACATCTGGGGCGGCTCGGCGCGCGGCTCCACCTGGCGCCGCAACCTCATCCAGGCCCGTACGGGAGATGACAACACCAGCTATTCGACAGCCGACAACGGCAGGTATCTCTGGCCGACCGGCACCGCGACCCATGCCACCGACTACACGGGCTGAGTCCCGTCACCTGTGACGACCGGAGTGCTGAGCGTGCCGCTTGACGGCGCCGCTACGAGAACCAGTCGGCGCCGAGCTCCTGGATGGTCTTACTACCCTTGGGCACCATCAACGCTTCGCTCAGCACCTGGTTGACGCTCTTGGGGTCGTTGACCATGGCGAACAGGAAGAACGAACCGCCGTCCGCCGTACGGAAGCCGAAGACGGAGCCGTGGCCCGCGAAGGCGACGTACATCCCCTTGTTGACCGCGGGGAACGCCTTGCGGCTGAAGCTGTCCTTGGCCAGGCGGTAGCCGGAGGCGCCCTCCTTCTTCTCGTTGTTCCAGAAGTTCTGGTACTCCTCGGCCACGGCGCGCGCCACGGCGTCGTCCATGTCGGTGATGTAACCGTCGGCGTCGAGCAGCGGCGCGGGCATCCGCCGGCCCCAGTGGATCGGGGTCGCGACGGCCAGCTTGAAGGGCCGGCCGGGGGCGCGGAAGAACGCGAGCACGTGCGGGCGGGCATGACCCTTGGTGTCCTTGTAGGTGGCCTGCGCGATGAACCACTCACCGATCGGCGGCTGCTGCTCCGGCCTGGGCAGGTACACCTTCGGGGCGCCGATCAGGTGGATCGGCTTGTGCCCCGGCTTCCACCCGAAGGTCTCATGGTTGCGTTCGAGCACGCCCTGGTGCAGCGCCCCCTCGACGAACAGCGCTTCCAGCAGGGCGTTCTGCCGCCACCACTTCCGCGTCTCCAGCATCGCGTCGTACTTGGCCACCCACTGCCGCACGGCCAGCCCGGCCTGCGGGATGGTCAGCCCCGCCTTGGCCGCGGAGGGAGTGGCGGAGGGAGTGCGAGCGGCGCTCGCGGAGGGCGTGGCGCCGGACGGCGGTGACGCGACCGGGGCCGGCGTGGGGTGGCCGGCGGGCCGGGCGGCCGGCCCGGGGATCACCCCGCAGCCGCACAGGCTCAGGACAAGGGCCAGGATCAACAGCGTTCCGCGCACCAGCGACTACTCCAAGACGATCTGCGTGGCACGGAGCAGGTATCGCTCGCCGTGCCGGTGCAGCACCGTATCCGGCCGCGGGACAAGCCGCCAACTGGCACTTACGGGTGGAAATGGATCAGTGCTCGGAAGTGGTTCTTCCAGGGGACCCGACAGAGATCACGCATAGACGAAGCTCGAAAGGTGGGCCGACCAGGTGCCCTTGCTCTCCATCGTCACGCCGAGCCACCAGCCCGTGCGCGAACAACTCCTGGAAGCCTACGAATCCGTCCGCTCGCAGAAACTGCCCGCGGACTGGGAGGTCGAGTGGGTCATCCAGGAGGACGGTGACACCGGAGCGGTCAGGGACATCCTGCCCGGCGATCCCATGGTGAAGTTCGCCACGGGGCGCCGAGGCGGGGTCGCGCTGACGCGGAACATCGCCCTCGCCCGCGCCGGTGGTGAGCTGGTGCGGAATCTCGACCAGGACGACGTGCTCACCCCCGGCGCGCTCGCCCGCGACATCGACGTCCTGTCGTCGGACCCCCTTGTCCAGTGGACCACCTCCCCGGCTCTCGACCTGATGCCCGACGGCTCGACGGTCGGGTTCGACACCGACCCGGCGCCGGGCCGGATGGAACCGGGATTCGTGCTCGAACACTGGCGCACGCACGATTACCGGCTTCCGGTGCACCCCACCACCATCTGCATCCGGCGGGAGTTAGCCGTCGCCCTCGGTGGCTGGATGGGGGTGCCGGGATCGGACGACACCGGGCTGCTCGTACCGGCCAGCGTCGTCAGCTACGGCTACTTCCACAGCGAGGTGGGCCTGCTCTACCGGAAGTGGCCGGGGCAGGAGACGGCGGCCACCGGCCACTACGCGCCGGCCGAGTGGACCCTGCGCATGCGGCTCATCGAGCAGCGCGCCGAGACGGTGCGCAGACTGTGGCCGCAGATCATCGGAACCCGGTGATCGTGGTCAGCGCGCCGCCAGGTCGTCCAGTTCGGCCTGGAAGAGCAGCGCGGGGTCGAATCCCATCCCGGTGAAGTGACCGGCGAGCTCCAGCGACAGGACGCCGTGCAGCCGGGTCCAGAAACGCAGGGCCCGGTGGAGGGCCGCCGGTGAGGCGGGGTGGCCCTCCGCCCACTGGCGGTGCTCGTCGAGGTGGGCGTCGAACGGCGTCGCGGGGCCGTCGGAGGGCAGCGCGGCGCAGGCGTCGAGCAGCGTCGCCATGATCTCGGACGCGATCGCGGTGATGTCGTCGGGCGCGTGGTAGCCGGGGACGGGTGTGCCGTAGATGAGGAAGTACCGCTGAGGGTCGTCGAGCGCCCATCCGCGCAGCGCGCGGGCCAGCGCGGCGGCGTCCGGGCCGGCCTCGGAGGCCGCGCGGAAGGTGTCGGCGAGGCTCCGGTACGCGTCCCTGATGAGCTCGGTGATCAGCTCGTCGCGGCCGGCGAAGTACCGGTAGAGCGCGGGCCCGCTCATGCCCATGTGCTTGGCGATCGCGTTGAGGGACAGCGCGGACGCCCCCGCCGTGGCGATCTGCTCCCACGCGCGCTCCTTGATCTCCGCCCGCACCTGAGTGCGGTAGCGCTCCCGCGGGGCCTTCGTGCCTGTCTGCGCCATGACCTGCCGTCGCCGCCTTCCGCACCCGATCGGTTACATCCTCAAGGATTGGTTAGAAGGTATCACGCTGCCCGTTGACACCGCCCCTCCCCGTGAGTTAGAACCTATAACGAACGAGATAGCACGTAACGCACAACACCGTGGAGGTCGTCATGAGCACCGAAGGACTCGTCGAGGTCGTCCTGCCGGGCAAGGTGGAGCCGGAAGGGCTGCGGATCAGGCACGGAGCCGTCCCCACCGCCGGACCGGGCCAGGTCCTGATCCGGATGGAGGCGACCGGGGTCTCGTTCGCCGAGCAGCAGATGCGCCGCGGCCGCTACTACGACCAGCCGCCGTTCCCGTTCGTGCCCGGCTACGACCTGGTCGGCACGGTGCTGGCGACCGGTGCGGGCGTCGACCCGGGCCTGGCCGGCACCCGGGTGGCCGCGCTGGTCAAGGTCGGCGGCTGGGCCAGCCATGTGATCGTCGACGCGGCCGACGTGGTGGAGGTGCCCGAGGGGGTCGGCGCGGCCGAGGCGGAGACCGTGGTGGTCAACGGCATCACCGCCTGGCAGATGCTGCACCGCAAGGCACGGGTCCGCGCGGGTCAGACCGTTCTGGTCCACGGCGCCAACGGCGGCGTCGGCTCGGTCCTGGTCCAGCTGGCGCGGGCCGCGGGCGTGAAGGTGATCGGCACGGCGTCCGCGCGCCACCACGACGCCCTGCGGCAGCGCGGCGTGCTCCCCGTCGACTACCGCACCGAGGACGTCGCCACGCGCGTCCGCGAGCTCGCCCCCGGCGGGGTGGACGCCGTCTTCGACCACGTCGGCGGCCGCGGTGTCGTCGACTCCTGGCGCCTCCTCGCGCCCGGCGGCACGCTCGTCTCGTACGGCAGCGCCTCCACCCGGGACGACGAGGGGTCCAAGCAGTGGCCCGTGCTCAAGCTGCTCGGCCGGGTGTGGCTGTGGAACGCCCTGCCCAACCGCCGCCGCGCCTACTTCTTCAACGTCTGGGCCGGCCGGGCGCTGGCCCGGAACCGGTTCCGGGCCCGGCTGCGCGCCGACCTCACCCAGGTCTTCGCCGCCCTCCAGCGCGGCGACGTCACCGCCCAGATCGCCGCCCAGCTCCCGCTGGCCCGCGTCGCCGAAGCCGTGCGGCTGGCCGAGTCCGGCACCGTCGCCGGAAAGGTCGTCCTCAATCCGTAGAGCCGTCTCCCCGGTACAGGGCCATCAGCAGCGGCCGGGTCAGGGCGGCCATCTCGTCGGGTGGGCGCGGGCATCCACGCTGAAGCCAGTCCGTGGCGACGCCGATGAGCGCTCCCGCGGTGAACGCGGCGGGCACGTCGTGCGGGGTCTGAGCCGGGTAGTCCGCGGGGGCGTCGTCGCCGGTGGCGGTCCGGTGGGCGCCGACGTGCGCGGCGACGGTGGCGCGGCGGCGCACGTGATCGACGACGCGCGCGCTCCCCTCCGGCCCCAGCACCCTGCGGTAGAGGCGGGCGTGCTCGGCGAGGTGCGCGAAGAAGGTCAGCAGGGTGCCGGTCGTCGTGTCCGGGACGTCGCCGGCCCCGGGGTTGGGGATGGCCTCGATCAGCCCGTCGATCATGGCGGTGCAGGCCGCGTCGGCCAGCTCGTGCACGTCACGGAAGTGGTCGTAGAACGTGGAGCGGCTAACCCCGGCGCGTTCGGCGACGTCGGCCACGCTGATCCGGGACAGCTCGCGGTCCTGGACGAGGTCGATCAGCGCGTGCCGCAGGGCCGCCTGCGTGCGGCGCACCCGCGGGTCGCCCAGGTCACCGCCTCGGTCCCGGTCTCTGTCTCTGGTGAGGGCCACGCCTCAGTGTACTGACGCCTACATCTGTAGGTTAGCCTGCACTTGTAGGGAAGTTGGATTGGCATGTCTGATGGGGGACACCCGTGACCACTGACTCCGCTGAGACGCTCCAGATCACCCGCACCTGCCCTTACGCTCCGCCGGAGCAGCACCTTCGATTCCTGCGCGAGGAGTCGGTCGCCAAGGTCGAGTTGCCCGGTGGTTCGAGCGCCTGGATCGCCACTCGCTACCAGGACATCCGCACGGTCCTGAGCGACCCGCGCTTCAGCGCCGACCGCCGGCACCCCAACGCCCCCAGGCTGAACGGCGAGACGGAGGCCGGCCAGTCGCCGCTGCCCAAGATGATGCTGGAGATGGACCCGCCCGAGCACGGCCCGGCGCGGCGCGCGGTGGTCGGGGAGTTCACGGTCAGGCGCATGGCGGCGCTGCGGCCGCGCATCCAGCAGATCGTGGACGAGCACCTCGACGCCATGCTGGCCGGCCCGCGCCCGGCCGACCTGGTGCAGGCGCTGGCCCTGCCGGTGCCCTCGCTGGTGATCTGTGAGCTGCTCGGCGTGCCGTACGACGAGCACGAGTTCTTCCAGACGCACTCCGCGCAGCTGCTCGACCGCACCATCACGGCGCAGGAGCGGCAGCACGCGGCCCTCGAACTGGCCGTCTACCTGGACAAGCTGATCAGGGTCAAGGAGGAGAACCCCACCGACGACCTGCTCAGCCGCCAGGTGGTCAAGCAGCGCGAGAGCGGCCAGGTGGACCATGGAGCGCTGCTCAGCCTGGCGTTCCTGCTGCTGATCGCCGGGCACGAGACCACGGCGAACATGATCTCGCTGGGCACGTACATGCTGCTGCGGCATCCCGACGCGCTCGCCGCGCTGCGCGAGGACCCGGCCAAGACGCCGGGCGCGGTGGAGGAGCTCCTGCGGCACTTCACCATCGCGGAGTTCGCGATCATGCGGATCGCGGTCGAGGACGTGGAGCTCGGCGGCACGGTCATCCCGGCGGGGGAAGGCGTGCTCACGCTCGCCAACGCCGGCAACCGCGATCCGGAGGTGTTCGCCGACCCGGACACGTTCGACATCGAGCGCGACGCCCGCAGCCACCTGGCCTTCGGCTACGGCCCGCACCAGTGCCTGGGCCAGAACCTGGCCCGCGTGGAGCTGGAGATCGTCTTCAACACCCTGTTCCGGCGGGTTCCCGGCCTGCGGCTGGCCGTCCCCGCCGAGCAGCTCTCGTTCAAGGACGAGGCCACCGTCTACGGGATGCACGAGCTGCCCGTCACCTGGTGACGGCGGCGCCGTGACCTCAGGCGGCCGGTGGGAGAGGCTTGTCGTGCAGCCAGGCGGACAGCAGCGGACCCACCGGCCGCGTGGTGTGCCGCTGGACGTGCTCGGCGAAGTCCCGCGTGCTGACGTTGCCGTACCGGCGCGCCGCGGTCCAGGCGCGCAGGACGGCGAAGAAGTCCCCGTCGCCCAGCGTCCGCCGCAGCGCGTGCACGGTCAGCGCGCCCCGCTTGTACACCCGGTCGTCGAACAGCAGATCCACGCCGGGATCGGCCAGCACGAAATCCTGCGGCAGCCCGGCGAGCCGCTGATGCCAGCGCCGGGCGTGCTCGGCGGCGGGCGGGCCGCCGGACGCCTCGGACCAGAGCCACTCGGCGTACGTGGCGAAGCCCTCCTGCAGCCAGATGTCGCTCCAGCAGGACACCGTGAGACTGTTGCCGAACCACTGGTGCGCCAGCTCGTGCGCGACCAGCCGCTCGAACCCGCGCCGGCCGTCCACGTGGTTCCGGCCGAAGATCGACATGCCCTGCGCCTCGACCGGGATGTCCAGGTCGTCATCGGCCACGACGGCGACGTAGCCGCTGAACGGGTAGGGGCCGAACCGGTCGGCGAACACCGCCATCATCTCGCCCTGCCGGCCGAAGTCGTGCCGGACGCGGGCGCCCAGGCGCGCCGGGTGGGCCAGCCGGGTGCCCGCGACCTCGGCGAGCTCGTACCGCCCGATCTGCACGCTGGCCAGGTAGCCGGCCATGGGCTCCGGCTGGTCGTAGATCCAGGTCGTGGTCCCGGCCCCGCGGCGCCGGCCGGCGAGCACGCCGTTCGCGACGACCTGGTACGGCGACGCGGTCGTCACGGTCATCCGGTACGACGCCTTGTCGTCGGGCCGGTCGTTGCACGGGAACCAGGAGGGCGCGCCGATCGGCTGGCCGGCCACCAGCGCGCCGTCGGTCAGCTCCTCCCACCCCACGCCGCCCCAGGGACTCGGCACCGGCACGGGGTTGCCCGAGTAGCGGACCTCGACGACCGCGCCGCCTCCAGCGGGCAGCGGCCTGGGCAGGGTGACCCGCAGCTTGCCCCGGCCGTGCAGGTGGCGGGCCCGGACCCCGTCCACGGTGACGCCCGAGACCCGGAACCGGCCGAGGTCCAGGTCGAGCACGCCGAGAGGCTCGGCGGCCGACACGGTCAGCCGGGCCGTGCCGTCGAGCCGGTTGCCCGCCACCCGGTACTTCAGCGTCAGGTCGTAGTGCGACACCCCGTACCGATGGTCGCCGTGCGCGGGGAAGTACGACGTCATCGCCACGCCGAGATGGGATTGCCGAACCAGCGCGTGCGAGCGGGCACCGCCTCACCGCGCATGACCAGCGACGCGGGCCCGATCGTGGTGTCGGCCCCCACCCGCGCGGCGGGCAGCACCACACCGTGCGGGCCCAGCGTCGCGCCGGCCTCCAGGGTCACCGTGTCCATGCTCATGACCCGGTCGTGGAACAGGTGGGTCTGCAGGACGCAGCCCCGGTTGACGCAGGCGCCGTCCCCGAGCGTCACCAGATCCGCCTCCGGCAGCCAGTACGTGTCACAGGTGACCCCATGCCCGATGCGCGCCCCGAGCGAACGCAACCACGCGTTCAACGGCGCGGTCCCCAGCCACGGCCGCGCGAACCAGGGCGCCGCCAGCACCTCCACGAAGTTGTCCGCGAGCTCGTTGCGCCACACGAACGAGCTCCACAGCGGCCGGCTGCCCGCCCTGATCCGGCCGACCAGCGCCCACTTCGCGGCCGTCGCCACCGTCGCGGCGGCCACTCCGGCGACCGCCAGCACCACGCCGCCCAGCGCGAGCGCCGCGGCGAAGCCGTAGCCGGCCGCCAGCCACTCGAAGGCGGCCGCGACCAGGACCGCGAGCGCGACCGCGCACATCGCGGGCACCACCCGGAACGCCTCGACCAGCGCCCTGGCCGCCTTGTACCGGGCGGGCGGGTCGTAGGTGCGGCTCCGGTCGCCCTCCTCGGCGGTACGGCGCAGCTCCATGGGCGGCATGCCCACGTACGACGAGCCGGACCTGGCCTTCTTCGGCGTCGCCGACAGCACCCCGACCAGGCCGTCCTTGGGCACCTTGCGGCCGGGCGCGGTCATCCCCGAGTTGCCGAGGAAGGCGCGCTTGCCGATGCGGGCCGAGGCGATGCGCATCCAGCCGCCGTCCAGCTCGTACGGGGCGACCATCGTGTCGTCGGCCAGGAAGGCGCCGTCCCCGACGGACGTCATCGAGGGCAGCGCCAGGACCGTGGACAGCTCGGCGCCGCGGCCCACCTTCATGCCGAGCGCCCGCAGCCACGCGGGCGTCAGGACGCTGGCGTACAGGGGGAACAGCCAGACGCGCGCCGAGGCCATCAGCCGGCCCGTCGCCCACGCCTGCCACGCCTGGCGGCTGTGCACGGGATGGCGTCCCGCGCGCAGTCCCATGCCGAGCAGCCGCACGCTGACCAGTGTGACCAGCGCGAAGGCGGCCATGCCGGCGATCGTCGCCGGCGGCACGCCCGGCAGGGCGGCGGCCAGGGCCTGGCCCAGCGTGCGCGCGTCGCCGGCGAACCCGGCCAGCACCGCGAGCCCGGCTGCGGCCGCGACCACCGGCAGCAGGCTGAGCAGGACGGCGGTCAGCCCGTACAGCGCGGCCCAGAACCGGGAGCGGGCGGGCCGCTCCGCCGGCCGCGACCTGCGCGACTTGCCCTGCCTGAACGCGGGGGCGCCGGCCCAGAGCCGCCCCGCCGGCACGCTCCCGGCGACCGCCGATCCGGGGGCGATCTCGGCGTTCTTCCCGATTCTCGTGCCGGGCAGCAGCGTCGAGCGGGAGCCGACCCTCGCGCCGGCGCCGATCCTGATCTCGCCGATGTGCAGCCGGTCGCCGTCGTACCAGTGGCCGCAGAGATCGACCTCCTGCTCGACCGACGCGCCCCGGCCCAGCTTGAGCAGCCCGGTGACGGGCGGCGGCGAGTGCAGGTCGGCGTCGTCCCCCACCTGCGCGCCCAGCAGCCGGGCGTACCACGCCAGGTAGGGGGCGCCGGCCAGGTCGGGAACGCCGAGCCGCTCGGCGAACCGCTCCGCGAACCACAACCTCAGGTGTACGGCCCCGCCGCGCGGATGACTGCCCGGCCGCACGCCGCGCAGCAGGAGCCGGGCCACGGCCGCCGACAGTCCCATCCGCCCGGGAGGGGTGACGAACAGCAGAGCGCCCAGTGTCACCCACCACCACGACAGGGCCGGGGCCCACGCGGGCGCCAGGACGTTGCCGACCGCGGCGAGCAGCACGATCCAGCGGATCGCGCCCACGCCCAGCAGCGGGATCATGAGCGCCGACTGCGCCAGCGCGGCCCGTCGGGGCATCGGCGTCACGGGCCGCCGGCCCGGCTCCGCCTCGCCCCGGCCGTCCAGCAACCGCGCCAGCCCGCCGAGCGTCGGCCGCGCGTACACATCGCCCACGGCCACGTCGGGATGGTCGGCGCGCAGCGCCGACACCAGCCGGGCCGCCGCCAGGCTCGTGCCGCCGTCGGCGAAGAAGTCGGCGTCCCGTCCGCTCGGCGCCACGCCGAGGACGGCGGTCCACCGCTCGGCCAGCGACGCCTCGGCCGGGCTCAGCCCGCCCTCCGGCGTGACCGGCGGCGTGGCCAGCGGCCAGGGCAGCGCGTCACGATCGATCTTCCCCGAGGTCCGGACCGGGAGCGCGTCGATCGGCGCCAGGCGCGGCACCAGGGCCGCGGGCAGCGAGTCGGCGAGCAGCTCCCGCGCCCGGCGGAGGTCGAAGCCGGGCTCGGCGACGACGTAGCCGACGAGCACCTGGTGGCCGCCGCCGGCGGTGCGGACGGCCGCGGCCGCGCCCGCGACCCCGGGCAGCGCCCGCAGCGCGGCGTCCACCTCGCCCAGCTCGATCCGGCGCCCGCCCAGCTTCACCTGGTCGTCGGCGCGGCCGGCGAAGACGAGGCCCTCGGGGTCGGCCCGTACCAGGTCGCCGCTGCGGTAGGCGCGCTCCCAGCCCAGCGACGGCAGCGGCGCGTACTTCTCGGCGTCCTTGACCGGGTCCAGGTAGCGGGCCAGGCCCACGCCGCCGATCACCAGCTCACCGGTCTCCCCCATCGCGACCGGCTCGCCCGCGCCGTCGACCACCGCCAGGTCCCACCCGTCGAGGGGCAGGCCGATGCGTACCGGGCCGTCGCCGGTGAGCCGGGCCGCGGAGGCCACCACCGTCGCCTCGGTGGGCCCGTAGGTGTTCCACACCTCACGCCCCGGTACGGCGAGCCGCTCGGCCAGCTCGGGCGGGCAGGCCTCCCCGCCGAAGATGAGCAGCCGGATGCCGTCGAGGTGCTCGGCGGGCCACAGCGCGGCCAGCGTGGGCACGGTCGAGACGGCGGTGATCCGCTGCTCCGCCAGCCAGGGGCCGAGATCCATCCCGGTGCGTACGAGGGCTCGGGGCGCGGGCACCAGGCAGGCGCCGTGCCGCCACGCCAGCCACATCTCCTCGCAGGAGGCGTCGAAGGCCACCGACAACCCGGCGAGCACCCGGTCGCCGGGGCCCAGCGGCCGCTCCCCCAGGAAGAGCCCGGCCTCGGCGTCCACGAACGCGGCCGCCGACCGGTGCGTCACCGCGACGCCCTTCGGCCGGCCGGTCGAGCCGGAGGTGAAGATGATCCACGCGTCGTCGTCGAGGGCGGGCGGCGCGGGGGCCGACGCGGCGCTGCCGCTCACCGTCAGCTCGCCCGAGATGACCGCGCCGACCTCGGCCTCGGCGAAGACCAGCGCGGCCCGTTCCGCCGGGTCGTCGGCGTCGACGGGCACGTACGCGGCGCCGGCGGCGAGCACGGCGAGGATGGACAGGTACAGCTCGGCGGTTCCCGACGCGACGCGCACGCCGACCCGGTCGCCGTGGCCGACCCCTGCCGCGCCCAGCTCGGCGACGAGCCGGTCCACCTCGGCGCGCAGCGAGCGGTAGTCGAGGCGCACGGTTCCGTCGTCGATCGCGAGCGCGTGCGGGTGCCGGCGCGTGGTGTCGTCGAGGACGTCGACGAGGGTGCGGGGCGGCGTCGCGAGCACGCCCGCGGGGTAGATCGCGGTCGCCGTTCTGGCGCGTAACTCGGCCGGGTTGCTGGGCAAGCAGTGCTCCCTCGGATCGGCGACCGCTGCCATTGAAGGGTACGCGCCGTGCCCGCGTGATCGGCCCTCTACTCTTTCCCGGCATTTCATCGTACGATGAATTAAAGCCTGGAAAGGGAGAGCCATGATCACGCGAAACACCGGCGTCCTGGTGTGCGGCGGCGGGCCGGCGGGCATGATGCTGGGCCTGCTGCTGGCCAGGGCGGGGATCGAGGTCACCGTGCTGGAGAAGCACGGCGACTTCCTGCGCGACTTCCGAGGGGACACCGTCCATCCCTCCACCGTCCGCCTCATGGACGAGCTCGGCCTCGGCGAGGGCTTCCGCGCCCTGCCGCAGAGCCGCCTGGGCAACCTGTCGTTCCCCGCCTCCGACGGCAGCATGATCGCCTTCGCCGACTTCGGGATGCTGCCCGCGCCGTACGACTACGTCGCGATGGTGCCCCAGTGGGACCTGCTCGCCTTCCTCGCCGAGGCGGCCGGCGACGAGCCGGGCTTCTCCCTGCGCATGAACACCGAGGCGACCGCGCTGGTCAGAGACGGCGAGAAGGTCGCCGGAGTCAGGTACCGCACGGCGGACGGCGAGGAAGGGGAGATCCGCGCCGAGCTGACGGTGGGGTGCGACGGCAGGCACTCCACCCTCCGGCGGGCCGCGGGCCTGGTGCCGGAGGAGTTCCGGGTGCCGTTCGACGTCTGGTGGTTCCGCCTGCCCAAGTGGGAGAGCGACGCAGGCGTGCCCGCCGGCATCGTGCCGGTCGCGCGGGGCTCCGAGGCGCTGATCTCCCTGACTCGCGAGGACTTCTACCAGGTGGCGTACTTCACCGCCAAAGGCTCCGACGCGCGGCTGCGGGCCGAGGGGATCGAGCGGTTCCGTGAGCGGGTCGCCCGCCTGCGGCCGGACTTCGCCGGCCACGTGGACCACCTCAGGAGCATGGACGAGGTGTTCGTGCTCGACGTGAAGCTGAACCGCCTCGAACGCTGGCACTTCGACGGGCTGCTGCTCATCGGCGACGCCGCGCACGCCATGTCGCCCGCCGGCGGCGTGGGCATCAACCTCGCCGTCCAGGACGCGGTGGCCGCCGCCGCCATCCTCGCCGAGCCCCTGCGGCGGCACGCCGTCACGCCGGCCGACCTGGCCGCCGTGCAGCGGCGCAGGCACCGGCCCACCGTGATCGTCCAGGCGTTCCAGCGGATGCTCCAGCGGGTCGTCTTCGAGCCGCTTTTCGCGGGGAGGTTCTCCGGGCCCCCCAGGACGCTCCTGCTTCTCAGCCGCCTGGTTCCCCGGCTTCGCGCGATACCGGCGCGGTTCGTGGGCTTCGGCCCGCGGCCGGAGCACGCGCCGGCCTTCGCGCGCAGGCGTCCTTAGCGGTCCGGCCCGTCATCCGCGCACGCGTCGTTGGCAGTCCGGCCCGTCAGCCGCACAGGCGTCCTTGGCGGTCCGGCCCGTCAGCCGCGCAGGTCGGACAGGTCCTCCTCACTGAGACTGAGCTCGTTCGCCGCGAGGTTCTCCTCCAGGTGATCGAGAGCACCGGTGCCCGGGATCGCCAGCACCGACGGTGACGTCGCCAGCAGCAGGGCGATCTGCACCTGCGCGGTGGTGGCGCCCAGGCGTGCCGCGACCTTGCCGAGCCGTTCGACGTCGAGAGGGTCGCGGCCACCGCCGAGCAGGAAGAACGGCACATACGCGATACCCGCCTCCTCGCATTCCGCGAGCAGCCCCATGTCGTCGCTGTAGGCGTTCTGCACCGCCGCGACGGGCGCGATCGCCCGGGCCTCGGCGAGCTGGGCGGCGTCGACGTTGCTGACGCCCAGGTGCCGGATCAGCCCTTCCGCCCGCAGCTCGGCCAGCACCGCGAAGCGTTCGGCGATCGACTCGCCCCCCGGCCCGGTGATCCCGCCCACCCGCAGGTAGACCAGGTCGAGCCGGTCCAGCCCGAGGGAGCGCAGATCCGCCTCGACCAGACCGCGCAGCTGATCAGGGGTCGCCTGCCCGCTCGGCACACCGTCCGGCGCGAGCAGCGGCCCGACCTTCGTCGCGATCACCAGGTCGTCACGGTAGGGGGTCAACGCCGTACGGATCAGCTCGTTGGCCCACACCCCTTCCCGGCCGTAGAAGCCGGCCGTGTCGATGTGGTTCACGCCCAGCTCCACGGCGCGCCGGAGCACCGCGACGCCGTTCTCGGGGGCTCGCGTCGGACCGTCGAAGGTGCCCATCGCCAGGCGCATCGCGCCGAAGCCGAGCCGGTTGACCGTCAGGTCTCCGCCGAGGGAGAAAGTCTTCGTCGTCATGAGGCTCATGGTGTCCGCCGCCACCTCGCCCGGCGAGCTGGTGGCAGCTTGCTGCCAGACTGGCAGGGTGCGCAATGAACAGGTGTTCTCCGTCCAAGGGGACGCGGAGTTGCTCGCGCGTGCCGGCCATCTCTTCGAGTCCGCGTACACCGAGTTCCTGTGCGCCGCCCGGGACCTCAGGACCTGGTCGCAACCGGAGGCCAGGGCGGCGATCCGGCACCGGATGCGGGCCCCGGACTCCCCCGGCTTCACCTCCCGCAAGCTGCTCAGCCCGGTGGCGCTCGCCGAGGAGGAGGCCCGCGCGCACCTGAGACAGGTGCAGAGCCAGGGGGCTGTCGTCCGGATCAGCGGCTCGCCGCTGCCGCACGAGACGATCATCATCGACCGGCGGGTGATGATCCTCGCCGGCAAGGACACCCCCGCCGGCCGCGAGTACACCGTGACGACGTCGCAGATCCTGGTCGACGGTGTCTACTCCCTGTTCTCGGCGATCTGGGACAACTCCCATGACCTCGACACCTATCTGCGCGGCGACCTCCCCCATCTCGACGCCGACGGCCGCACCATCCTCGAAGCCCTCGGCTCGGGACTCACCGACGAGGCGGCGGCCAGACGGCTCGGCGTCTCGCTGCGCACCTACCGGCGGCGCGTCGCCGAGCTGATGGCCAAGCTGGAGGCCGACTCCCGCTTCCAGGCCGGGCTGCGCGCGGGCGAGCTGGGTCTGCCCCGCCGAGCGTAGGGTTCGACCAGGGCTCTCAGCGTGTCGTGTCCAGGACGAGCGCGGGGTCGAGGGCCAGGGTGCCGACCGCCAGGCCGAGGAACACGATCGCCAGGTAGAACTGCGGGGAGAAGTCGCCGACGCGCAGGTGGGTGTACAGCGCGCAGACGAAGTACAGGACGAGCCCCGCAGCGGCCGCCGTGCCGATGAGCGGCACGCCGAGCAGTCCCAGCGCCAGCCCGAGCGCGCCCAGGGCCTTGAGCGCGCCGATCGGCCAGAACAGCCACGACTCCGGCACGCCGGCCCGGTCGAGTGCCGGGCCGAGGGTACGCATGATCGGCGCCAACCGGGTCATGGCCGCGAATCCGGAGAACGTGTTGACGGCGACGGTCACCAGAGCCGTGACGACGTAGGCGGTCGACACGGGGAGACTCATCCGTTCCGGAAGGCGGAGAGGTGGTGGGCCACCCAGTCGGCGTAGCTCCGGGCCGGACGGCCGAGGGCCCTGTCCACGTCCCCGGTCACGGGATTCTGGTCCCGGCCCAGGTAGTGGGCATACCTGGCCATCAGGGCGCCGGCCCATGGCTCGGGAAACCCGTTGCCGGCCAGGCGCCGGGCGGCGACCTGCGCCGGGATCTCCTCGAAGCGCAGCGGCCTGCCGAGCGCGGAGGCGATCACACCGACCATCTCCTCGTGCGACAGCGACTGCGGCCCGGTGAGCTCCAGCCTGCGGCCCACGAGCTCGTCGGTGAGCAGCGCGCGAACCGCGACCTCGGCCAGGTCCCGCTCGTCGATCAGGGGCTCCCGGAACGTGGCGTACACGTAGCGGACGACGTCGCCCGCGCGGATCTGGGCGCCCCACGCCTGCGCGGTGTTGCCGGCGAAGCTGCCGGCCCGGAGGCTGGTCCAGGCCAGGCCGCTGGCGACGGCCGCCTCCTCGGCCTCCTTGTTGCGGTCGCCCCGCCAGCGGGAGGGCTGTAGGTCGAACGGGTCGTCGATGTTCATGGCGGAGAGGGCCACCACCTTCCTCACGCCCCGCTCGGCGGCCAGGGCGAGCAGCCGGTCGGCGGTGTCGCCGAAGGTGCGCGGGTGCAGGAAGACGGCCTCGACGCCGTCGAAGTGGGCGGCCATCGTGTCCGGCCGGGCCGGGTCGCCCTGGACGATCTGCACCCCGGCCGGGAGGCCGGCGTGCTCGGGTGAGCGGCTGACGGCGCGCACGGGGACGCCTTCGGCGGAGAGCTGCTCGGTGATGAGACGTCCGATGGTGCCGGTCGCGCCGGTTATGAGGATCATGGGGTTCTCTCTCGTGGGCAGGAGTTCGATGGCGCATATGAGAGAGAAACCAGGGCTTGTGGTGTGACGTCGGGGAGGAGGATGTGACTCAGGTCACGATGGTACGGGCTTGTCGAGGAGGAGGGGTTTGAGCTGGCGGAAGAACTCGGTCGCGTCGGCCAGCGAGTCCCGGCCGGGGGCGTGCTCGATGATGTTGACGGTGAGAAGACGCTTGTAGTCGGGCGTCCATCCGTAGACGAAAGCGATGGTCTTGTCCTTGGCGTTCTTCCGCCGCGCTGCGAAGCCTGGCCCCAATGCCTCGGGCAGATCACTCCCCCGAGTGGACAGCTTGGTGTTCTCCAAGTCTTCCGCGTCATCCGGCGACGGGTCGAAGACTTCGATCAGGAGGCCCAGACTGCTGTCGGACACGCCTTTCTCACGCACTGTGCATGACGCGAAACGCCGGCCCATATCCATTTTCGTGCCAGAGGCCTTGTAGTCATGGAGACCTGTGGCGATCTTGATGGCGTCCGCTGAGATCAGATCGCATTCTTGTGGGGCTGCGGTCACGTCGCCCAGCGGCCGCTGGTCCGGCGGCGGAGGTGAGGGGGCCGAACAAGCCGCCGCCAAGGCAAGAACAGCCAGGATGGATCCCACCGCCGCTGTCATCCTCATGAGCCACGCCCGTAGTAGTTCTTGGCAGCGTCGAAGCCGTCCTCAATGGCGTCACCCGGCCGGCCGAGGACGCGACCGACGTCACTCAGGCCCAGCCACTCCTTGTAGCTGTCGAGTTGGTCGGCATTCATCTCGTCCCGAGCCAGAACCTTCCCGTCATCCATGAAGTGGCCGTCAGCGCCGGGAGAGAAGTCCTTGTAGTGGTATGGGTGCGTCTTGGCGGGCACAGCCGGATCACCGAAGAGGCCGTGTCGCATCATCGTGGCCACCGTGAGATCGGTGAACATGCCCTGGGACACTTCCAGCGCGGTGTCCGCTCCTTCACGAGCCTTGTCCTCGCTGCTGGACTTCACTTTTCCGAAGATGGCCTCTTTGGCTTTGTCAACCATGAGCCCCATGAACTTCCCCTGAGGGCCCGGCGCCAGTCCGGCAACCTTCTCGGCCATTTCCTTGAAAGCAGCGAAGCGCGCATCTTCGGCCTTCGCCGCTTCGATGGCGGAGAGGTTGGCGGCATCGGTGATCACAAACGTCGTTCTGCTGAGGTTGCCCGCTGCCCAGGAGAATGCGGCACCTCCGCTGCGGCTCATACGCTCTTCGAGTATGTCCTGGCGCTTGGCGTCGAGCTGCTGCCGCGTGGCGTCCGGATGCGACTTCCGCCACTCCGCGAAGTCAGCGTCAACCTCGCCCGCGATTCTGCCGGCCAGTTCGTCCAGCATCCTGGCGGCATACAGCCCGTGAGCAGCCGCCACGGTCTGGAACGCCTCATCATCGTCGAATGCCCACTTCATGGCGCTCTTGGTGTCCTGCGCATTGAACTTGGCTCCCATAGGGCTCCGCGCTTTGCAGGTTCTTGTCCGCATCCGCTTTCGTCACCACGGCAGGCATTTTCGTGCTGAAGGACTGCAGATCACGGTGCACGTCCCCCGTGTACTGGGCCAAGACCGTACCGAGGTGGGCGCGGGTGTGGGGCAGGTTTGCCTGGACCTTGGGGTCGCTCCAGAAGCGGACCGCCCACGAGGCGATCAGCGCGGACTTGTACCCCCGCGAACCCCCCGGCGGCAGATCATGGTCGCGGAACTCCGTACTCGCCGCCTGGATCGCCCACCCCAGATCCCCGTCCGCGTCGCCGTCCCAAGCGTGCTTGCGCATCAGGTAGGCCAGCGGCCGGCGCTGCGGGTCGGTGAAGAAGTCCTGCGCGACGGCGGGATGGTGGGCCAGCGCCACCAGGGCCGTGCCCATGGGGCTGAGGTCGCCTGGTGAGATGTCCTTGGGGCCGGGCATCGTCCACGGGTCACGCGGCAGGCTCGGGTCGGGTGGATGCGCCACGTCCTTGTCGTACAGCTTGCGGGCCAGCGTGAGCAGGAACGTGTGGTCGAAGTCCCCGTCCTGGAGCAGCCGTTTCAGCGCGAACGCGTTCTGCGGGTCGTCGATGTCCTCGACCAGCCGATCGGCGTAGTCGGCGGGCAGCTTCATCGAGCCCACGCCGTGCGAGGCCGCGCCCAGGATCCTGCTGAGCATGGTGGCGAGCCTGTCCTGGGTCCGGACGTCGCGCTGGGAAGGGCGCTCCGAGCGCGGCAGGCCGGTCCCGTACGCCCTGGCGACCAGGGCCTTGAGCTCGCGCGCGGGTATCTCCTTGGCGAGGGCCAGGGCGAAGTACGGGTCGTTCTTGTGCCGTTCGAGCTCGGCCACCGTCTTGGCGTCGAGCGTGTGGCCTTCGAGCTGTTCGCGTAGCTCGGCGGCCACGGCCTTGGCCGAGGCCGCGCCCTCGGCGGGTGACTTCGACAGCCAGTCCGACTCGTTGGCCCACAGGGTGCCGCCTTTGCCGGATTCGCGGTCGGGGGTGGCGAGGATCAGGTCGAGGCGGCCCTGGAGTGCGGGAATCTGCTCGCTCATCTGCCGGCCGATGGAGCCGAGCGGGGTCGGGCCCCACAGCGGGATGTCCAACGAGGTCAGCGCCCGCTCCACCTGGAGGCCGACGTCCGGGATCGTGCCGCTCACCCGTTTCATGCCGTTGATCAGTTGCGTCATCAGCGCGGGGTTGATGCCGACCATGGGGCTCACCGGGGGGCCGCCCCCTCGGACGGCCGGACGGAGTCCAGCACGGACAGGGCCCGGGTGAACAGGTCCTTGAAGCCCCGGTCCCACGCGCGCAGATCGGCGGCCAGCCTGTCCCCGGCCTCGCCTTTCAGCGCGCCGTCATCGACCAGCCGGACGAGCGCGATCACGTCGCTCGCATGCTCGTCGCGTAATCGCTCGATATGACGCCGGGCGGCGTCTATCTCTTCCTGCGTCGCCATCATCGCCCGATCTCGTGGAAGTGGGAGATACCGGGGTCGATGAGATGGTAACCACAGAGAAGGCGTGGTTGAAGTGGAATGTCGCCGACTCAGCGATTTGACTATGGATAAGCGGGTTTTCGGCGGCCGAATTCGTCATGACTTCGTGTGCTGATGATGGCCGGGGTTGTCGGCGGTGTATCGGTCGACGAGGTCGGCGAGCCGGGCCACCTGGCCGACCTCGGGCGACCAGCAGTAGAGGATGACCTCGTCCGCCCCGAGCTCCTCGAAGCCTCGCAGCGCCGTACGGATCTGGTCCTCGGTGGTGAGCATGCCCTCCACCATCCAGTGGGAGGCGCCGACGATGGCGTAGCACTCGCTGATCGCCGCCTTGGCCGTGGCGACCGTCTCGTCCGAGCCGAAGGCGACGTTGAGCTGGCCGACGTTGCGCGGGCGGTCGGCCCGGCCCGCCTGCGACCACTCCTTGTCGACGGCGCGGAAGAGGTCGCCGGCCCACGGCGGAGGCGCGGCGCACAGCAGTCCGTGGCCGAACCGGGCCACCCGGGCCAGCGCCGCCGGCGCGAACGCCCCGAACAGGATCTCCGGGCCCCCCGGGCTCACCGGCGCGGGCCCGACCGGCCCGAGTCCGCACGGGGTACGCTCCCCCGCCCACAGCTGCCGCAGCGCGATCAGCTGGTCGTCGAGCCGGCGTCCACGCCCCTTGAGCGGCATCCCGGCCGCGGCGAAGTCGTCGGTCCGGCTGCCGACGCCCATGCCCAGCGTGAACCGGCCGTGGGCCAGCCGGTCGAGCGTGGCCACCTGCTTGGCCAGCAGGGCGGTGTCGCGCAGCGGGCCGATCAGCACCTCGGTCTGGATCCGGACCCGTCGTGTGGTGGCGGCGACGGCGGCCAGCATCACCAGCGGCTCCGGGTTGCGCCAGATGAAGCGGTCGAGCAGTCCGAGCGTGCTGAACGGCCCCGCCTCCACCTGCCGCGCCCAGTCCAGCAACAGGTCCGGCTCGTCACCCGGCAACCCGATTCCGATCTTCATGGGTGTCCCCTTCGTCAGTGCGCCGTCTTGGCTGTGGCGATAGAATCGCTCTGGTCATTCAGTCCCTGATCGAGAGCTGACGGATATGACGGACGACCCCCAGGCGATCAGACTGGATGAGTTCCTGCCGTATCCCCCCGATCGCGTGTGGCGGGCGTTCGCGGAGCCCCGGCTGGTGATGAAGTGGCTCGGGCCGGAGGATTTCCGGCCGATCGTCGGCCACCGGTTCACGATCGTGGCGCAGGCCGTTCCGACGACGAAGTTCGGCGGCGTCATCCACTGCCAGGTGCTGGCCGTCGAGCCGGAGCGGATGCTGCGGATCAGCTGGGACGACCACGGTCCCAGCGGGGCGCGGTGCACGGCGACCTGGCGGCTGGTGGCCGAGGGCCACGGCACCCGCCTGTTCTTCGACCACGAGGGCTTCGACCCGGACAACGAGCTGCAGCAGCGGGCGCGCCGGATCATGGGCGGCGGCTGGCGCTCGTGGCTGTTCAGCCGGCTGGCAGCGGTCCTCGCGGACAAGGTCGCCGGGCAGGACGTCGCCCGTGAGGGGCGGCCCTACCCGCCCTGATGATCGCCTTCCTCCTCCACCACGGTGTCGCGGAGGAGCCTCAGCCGATCTCTCCAGTAGGCCTCGTACGGGTGCAGCCAGTCGGAGATCTCCTGCATGGGCGCCTGACACAGTGAGTAGTGGCGTTCCCGGCCGACCCTGCGCTCCGTCACCAGGCCGGAGTCCCGCAGCACCTTGAGGTGCTCCGACACGCTGGGGCGGGCCATGTCGAAGTGCGCGGCGAGGCTGTTGACCGACTGCGGGCCCTGCAGCAGGAGCTGGAGGATGCGGCGCCGGACCGGGTTGGCCAGCGCCGGGAACACGTCGTCGAGCAGGGTGGGGACACCGTCCGGCGTCGTCGTCTTCCCGCTCCGCGGCATGGTTCGCAGCCCCTGATCGCACTGTCGTCGGCGGCCCGATATCCGTCGACTCCAGTACATTATCAGTAGGGGCTATCCTACCTGTCAACGCGGCCCGCCGATCCGCCCGGCGCCGGCGGGCTGCTGGATCACCCCCCGGCCGCCCTGTCGCCGGCCGGCTCACCACGTCACCGGCAGCGCCTCAGGCCCTCGTACCAGCCGGTCGGCCTTCCAGGTGATCTGCTGCGGATCGACGGCGAGCCGCAGACCGGGGAACCTGCGCAGCAGGGCCTCGATAGCCAGCTCGATCTCCACCTTGGCCAGTGCCGCGCCCATGCACCGGTGCGGCCCGAAACCGAAGGTCAGGTGCTGCTCCCTGGCCGCCTCGGCGTCGATCTCGTCGGGGTCGGAGAAGACCCGCGGGTCGCGGTTGGCCGCCGACAACTGGGTGTAGACGGCCTCCCCCTTGGCGATGAGGGTGTCGCCGATGGTGACGTCCTCGGTGGCGACCCGGGCGAACCCTCCCGGGCTCTCCAGCGGGATGAAGCGCAGCAACTCCTCGACCACCCTCGGCAGCGGCGCGCCGCGGCCCTCGGCCAGCTCCGCGTAGAGGCCGTCGCGGAGCATGACGAACATCATGTCGGCGAGCTCGTTGACGGTGGTCTCGTGGCCGACCACGAGCAGGGTGACGCCGAACGTCACCAGCTCCTGCTCGCTCATCACCGCCTCGGTGTCGCGGGCCCGGACCATCACGCTGAACAGGTCGTCGGCCGGCGCGACCCGGCGCTGCCTGACCAGCCACTGCAGGTACGCGGTGAGGCTCTGGAACGCGGCGAAGATCTCCTCGGGGGTGAACGCCGTGACCGACATGACGATGTCCGACCACACCCGGAACTTCTCCCGGTCCGCGAACGGAACGCCCAGGATCTCGCAGATCACCGAGATGGGAAGGGGCAGCGCGAGGTCCCTCATCAGATCGGCCGGCGGCCCCTTCGCGGCCATCTGGCCGAGCAGGCCGTCGATCCGGTCGGCGATCCACGGCCGGAGTCTCTCCACCCGGCGGGGCGTGAACGCCCGGGCGGCGACCTGGCGGACCCGCGTGTGGTCGGGCGGATCCATGCTCATGATCATGTCGGGGCTCTGGACGATCTGCGGCTGCAGCCGGGGCAGGTCCATCGTCAGCGTGACGGCACGGCTGAACCGGGGGTCCGAGAGCACGAACTTGGTGTCCTCGTACCCGGTGACCAGCCACGCGTCCCCGCCGAACGGCATGCGGACCCGGGCCACCCGCTCGGACTCCTGCAGTTTGCGGTACTTGCCGTCCAGCTCCAGCGCGGTGGTGGGCCCGAACGGGAACGGGTGAACGGGGCGCTCGTCCATCACCGGCTCCCGGCGGGGCGCAGCTCCAGGATCTCCAGGCCGAAGGAGGTCGGGTACGACTCGGCGACGGTCAGCCCCGCTCGTGCCGCGAGCTCGTCGTACTGCGGGCGGCTGCGTTCCTTGCCGCCGCAGAACAGCAGCATCATGATGTCCAGCCGGGCGAGGCTCCGCTGGTCACCGCCGCCGCCGACGACCGTCTCGATGACCAGCAGCCGGCCGGTGGACCCGAGCGCCTCGGCGCCGCGCCGCAGCACCGCCACGGCCTGGTCGTCGGACCAGTTGTGCAGGACGTTCATCAGGACGTAGGTGTCCGCGCCGGTGGGCCAGGCGGCGAAGAAGTCCCCTTCGACGAAGCCGGCGCGGTCGGCGACCGGCGATCCGGCCAGGTGCGCCCGTGCGGTCGCGACCCCGGCCGGAGTGTCGAACACGATGCCGCGGGCGTCCGGGGATGCCCGCAGGACGGCCTCCAGCAACAGCCCGTGGCCGCCGCCCACGTCCACGACGTCGCCGCGGGCCGACCAGTCGACGGCCGTGATGACGCTGTCCAGCGAGATGCGGGTCTTGTGGGCCATCGCCTTCTCGAACGAGGCCGCCAGATGGGGGTGCTCCGCGAGGTCCGCCCAGACGTCCTGGCCGAAGATCCGCTCGTACACCGGCCCGCCGGTCCGCACCGCGTCGATCATGTGCACGGGTGTCTGGTCGAGCCGGGTCATCGCGCCGCCCATGTCCCACCAGTCGCGCATGCTGACCGGGTTGTCCTCGGACATCAGCGCCGACAGCCTCGTCGGCCGGTACACCTCGGAGGGCTCGTCGTGGTCGAAGACGCCCAGGTGCGCCAGGTACCGCAGCAGCCGGCGCACCGCCTCCGGATCGACGCTCTCCCCGGCGACCTCCAGCCCCTTCAGGATCGAGTCGGCGGACGCGCCGTCGGGCGTGACCAGATCGGCCAGCCGGAGCGTCGCCGCCGCGCGGATGGCCCAGGGCGCCACGGTGTCGGTCAGGTTGAGCATGGTGATGAACGCGTTGTCGGCCTGGACATCGCGGGGGGCACGTGCGTCGGACACCTTGTACTCCGTTCGAGAGCGGGACACCGGGTGGTCAGCTGAGGAACTCGCGTGCCGGGTTGGCGCGGGGACAGGTCCGCATGTAGTCCAGGAACATCGCCAGGGTCCTGTCACGGGAGGTGAGCAGGCCCGGCTGGAAATGGATGGTGTCGAAGATGTCGGAGTCGTCGGAGTAGAACTGCATCTGCGCCTCGAACACCTGCTGCAGCGCCTTCTCCGCCGACTCCTCGGTCTCCGACTCGCCCTTGCGGACGCCGTAGACGAAGAAGGAGTCGGTCCGGCCCGGGGCCGGCAGGCTCGGCGAGGTCATCCAGAAGTACCAGCGGCCGTTGAGCAGGCCCGTCTGCAGGAACAGGTTGGGGCCGTGGATGTCGATCTGGACGTCGTACGAGGTGCCGTCCGGCAGGGAGCCGACGAGGTCGTACCCATGGCTGTGCGCGCTGTGCCGGACCGTGTCGGCGGGCGGCGTCTTCAGGTCGAACCCGTGCGGCAGCGACAGGTGCTGCAGGTCCAGGGTGTGCGCCGACACCATCCAGGGCTCCATGGCCAGGTGCCCGAACCGTCCCCGTCGCGCCCGGACCTCGTCCTCCGGGCAGGGCAGCTCGGGGATCTGGAAGATCGGCTCGGTGCCGTTGAACGCCCACACGACGCCGAACCTCTCCGCGGTGGGAAAGCGGAACAACCGCGCGCCGTCCGGCACCGGGTCGCCGCTGCCGGTCCGGCGGCACACCCCCTGCTCGTCGTAGACCCAGCCGTGGAAACGGCATCGCAGCATGCCGTCGGACACGGTTCCCACGCTGAGGTCGGCGCCGAGATGCAGGCAGTAGGCCGACACCACCGACGGCCGGCCCGAGCTGTCGCGGAACGCGACGACGCGCCCGCCCAGGAACTCCGCGCCGACGACCTTGCCGGCCGTCAGGTCGGCGGCCATGCAGATCGGATACCAGCTCTGTGTGTAGAGTCCGTCGTCCCCCTCGTGTGGCAGGTGCTCGCCCATCGGGCGGGGAACCGGATCGTCCTGGCCGGTCGCCGGGGCCGGGGGTGTGGTCACGGGTCACCTCCGCTTGTTCGGTTCGCGCGGTGGCCCAAACGCTAGATCAGGCCAGGTCCCGGAACTTCTTCGATCCTGCGCAAGCTCGCTCGCGGCCGACCGGCAGGCTTTTCGGCGTCGGATCGAAGCCGCTCTCCTGGGCGGCCAGCAGCGGGGAGGCGAAGACGATGGGCGGATCGCTGGGCCGGCGCGGGCGCAGATCGATGACGATGTCGCTCTCGGCGACGTGGCCGTCCTCGACGTGGACGTGCCCGTACGAGCCGACCAGGTACTGGTTCGGCAGGTCGCCGGTCATCATGGCCTCGATGTCGGCGTCCGGCGAGAAGCTCATCGCCAGCGCCATGTAGGCGCCGTCGGGGCCGACCGCCATGTCCACCTCGGCGGACTCCCGGGCCATGGCGCAGGCGGCCGGCCAGCCCTGCGGGATGCCGGACTCGAACAGCCCGACCAGCGCGATGCGGCCCGGCTCCAGGCCGTTGAACCGTACCCGGAGCTTGCGGGCCCGCCCGGCACGGAGCGGGGGCGGCGCCACCGCGTCCAGCACCGCGTCCCAGGACTGGTCGGACATCTCGGTGATCAGCCGCCGGAACTTCCGCGGCGAGACCCCGACGTGCCGGGCGAACTGGTGGGAGAAGGTGCCGAGGCTCGTGTACCCGACCTGCATGCAGATCGTGGTGATGTCCAGGTCGGTGGCCGCGAGCAGCCGCTTGGCCTCGGCGATCCGCAGCGCCGCCAGGAACCGCGCCGGGGTGGTGGCGGTGATGAGCCGGAACACGCGAAGGAAGTGGAACGGGCTGAAGCACGCGGTCTGCGCCAGGTCGTCGAGCGAGTGCGCGCGGGACAGGTCGCGGCGGATCTTGCCGAGGACCTCCTCCACCGCCCGGAGCCGGTGATCGTCGTGGACGTCGATCCTGCCCGTTGCGCCGTTCTCGCGCATCCGCACTCCTACCTCCAGGTCCCTGCAGCATCCATCGATACGTCCCCCAGGTCCACCCGCCGCCCGCGACGGTCGTTCAGGGCCGGTTGGAGGGCTCCGGGTTCGGCCACATCGACGCCCAGCCGCCCTGCGCGCCGTGCGTCTCCCGCAGCAGATCCGGGATCTTCGCCACGTCGAAGACCCCCCAGTGCTCCACGATCTGGGCGCCGTCGAAGCGGAAGGTGTTCGATCCGCCGATCGCGAACGTCCTGCCGGTGGCGGGGACGCCCATGAACTCGCCGGTGTGCGCGAAGTGCAGCTCGATGGCCTGCGACAGGTACTCCCCCTCGCACACCGAGACGAGCACCTCCACCTTGGTGGTGGTGAGCGCGTCGGCGGCCTGGCCGAACCGGTGCGCGACGCCGTCGCGGCCGGGCGGGTCCCACGGGGGCGCGAAGTGGTCCACGAACTCCGGGGCCAGCACCTCCTGTATCGCCGTGAAGTCCTTCGAGAACAGCACGGCTCCGCGGAAACGCCGTACGATCTCTTCCCGTTCGGCCTTGATCTTGGCCAGTTCGTCGTTCACACGCCCTCCCAGGTCGCTGTCAGGCCGTCGCCTCCAGCAACTCGCTGTCGATCAGCCCGAGCTGCTCAAGAAGATGCACGGTGTCGGCCACGCCCCAGTGCTCGACCACCTTGCCGTCGACGATGCGCAGCTGGCCCATCAGCGCGCAGCGGACGGCCCGGCCCGTCGGCTCCATGTTCAGGTAGGGGCCGGAGTGGGTCGCCGAGACCGTGAGCCGGGTGCTGACGAGGTCACGCTCGGCGACCATGTCCTCGACGTCGATCCGGATGTCCGGGAACGCGGCGATGAACCGCTGCATCTCGCTGCCCACCAGGCCGGCCGGCATGGTCCCGTCGCGGCCGTGGTGCACCATGTCCGGTGCCCAGTACCGCATCATCGCGGAGACGTCCCGTACGTTCCACGCGTCGACGAGCTTCTGTACGACGGCCTTGTTGGCGGCCAGCTGGTCCGTTTCCACGGTCACGGTTCCTCCCCGTCGGCCCCTCCACGGATGACACCCTCATAGGCAAACACATCGGCATATGTCGGGGTTTCTTCGAGATTGTCGTTCTGCCGGGTGCGATTGACCGGGCCGTCAGGCCGCGGAGACACTGAACGCGGTCCAGCGCCTGCCGGGAAGGACGGCATTCACCATGACCATCTCGGATGACGTACGACCTCGGCCCCGCGCCGAGAGCATCCCGTCCGAGGGTGCGGACGGCCTGTTCACGCAGACCTGGTTCCCGGTGTGCCTGAGCACCGCCCTGCCGGCGGACGGCGGCATCGTCGGCGTGAACCTGCTCGGCGGCCGGGTGGTCGCCGTGCGCTCCCGCTCCGGCGAGGTCGCCGTGTTCAGCGCCTACTGCGTCCACCTGGGCGCCGACCTGTCGGTGGGCCGCCTCGAACGTGACGCGATCCGCTGCGCCTTCCACGGCTGGCGCTACGGCATGGACGGCCGCTGCCTGTCGGCCAACGGCACGCCGGTCGATCCCCGGGCGCGCCTGTTCCGCTTCCCCACCGTCGAGTCGCACGGCATCGTCTGGGCGTTCAACGGCTCGGCCCCGCTGTTCGCGCTCCCCCAGCCGGAGCCGCCGATGCCCGGGACGCCCGTCGCGACGCGGGCGCTGGCGTTCGACCAGGAGCTGGCCGTCGATCCCTGGGTGGTCGCGGCCCAGACGATGGACCTGCAGCACTTCGCGCTCCCCCATGAGGGGAAGTTCGTCGAGGACCCCAACGACTCGGTCACCTGGGACCAGTTCTCGGTGGGATACCGCTACCACGCGCTGATGCCCGGCGGAGAGGAGTACCGGGTCTGGGCGTCGATCCACGGCAGCAACATCTTCTGGCAGCAGGGAACGCTCGACGGCCGCTGGTTCTACTGGATCACCGGCATGGCGGCGCCCCGGGAGCGGACCACCGCCTCATTCTTCGGCTGGGGCACCCATGTGCTGCCCGGCGAGCCGCCGGAGGCGGCCGAGGAGTTCCTCACCAGGGTGCAGGCGTTCATGTTCAACCTGCTGGTGGAGGACGCGCCCGTGCTGATGACGATCCACTACACCCCCGGGTTGCTGACGCACGGCGACGCCGCCCTCGCGGACTTCTTCTCCTACCTGCGCCGCTACCCGCGGGCCAACCCGGCCCGGGACTATCTGCGCTGACCCGCGCCCCGCCGGCCCCGCCACCAGGCGGGCCGGCGGAGACAGCAGGTCGCGTCAGTTCTGCTCGTACGCCTGCCGCAGCAGCGCCTTGATGCCGTCGTCCACCTGCTCGACGGCGGTCAGGCCGATCTTGTGGGTGGACTGGCCCGGGGCCTTGGCCGGCTTGAGCCGCTCGTCGGCCGGCGGGTCGACGAACCGCAGCCCGAGGTCGATCCGGCTGCCGGTGGCGGGTTGCACCGCGGCGAACTGGCGCTTGCGGTTCACCGCGACGAAGGTGGCACGCACCTCGACGGCCACGTCGTCGCCCAGCTCGGTGGCCGCCGCGACGAGCGCCTCGTAGATGGGCTTCAGGCTCTGCTGAGGTCCGGCGTACTGGGCGGCGAGATGGTCGTCGGCGGTGGGCTCGGCCCACCCGGCGTCCTTGGCCGCGGCGATGGCGACCGCCTCCTGCTGCGGCTTGGTCAGGCCGTGCTCGGACTTGAGCCACTGCCGCACCGCGCGCTGGTCGAGCGGGTCGGTCCCGGACTTGCGGACCTCGGCCACCCACTCATCGAGCGACTTGCCGGTCTTGTCGGGAAGGGACGCCGAGACGCGGACGAGCATCTCCGCTCCGGAGAGCGCCATTCCAGGTTCCTTTCGTCGGATTGCGGAAGGGGGGAGCTGCTCAGCCCCAGGACGCGCCCGCCCCCTGAGGGGGCGCCTTGACCCGGCTCGCGATCACGGCGGCCACGACCATCAGCACGGCGCCCACGATCAGCGCGGTGTTGAGGCCACTGGTGAAGCTCTGGCCGACCGCGGTCCTGATCTGCGCACCGACATCCGGCGCCACCCCGGTGACCTGCGGCAGGACGCCCTGAGCCGCCACGGCCGCCTGGTCCGTCGCCTTGTCGACGGCGTCCGGCGGAACGCCCGCGGCCCTGAGACGCCCGGGAAGATCCGCGGCGACGCGCACGCTGATGATCGCCCCGAGGATGGCCGTGCCCAGCACGGCGCCCAGCATCAGGCCGGTCTGCTGCATGCCCGACGCCGTCCCCGCGAGGTTGGCCGGGCTGTGTCCCAGGATCACCCCGACGGCCACCGGGACGATCGCGCCGATCCCGATGCCCATCAGCCCCAGCGACGGACCGAGCAGGGCGTACGACGAGTCCGCCTGCAGCAGCGTGATCCCCACCGAGCCCAGGGCGACCAGGACCGCGCCGAGCATCATCGGCACGCGAGGGCCCCGGTCGTTGCCCAGTTTGCCGCCGACCGCGGCGCCGACCCCGAACAGGACGGTCTGCGGCAGTAACAGCACCCCGGCGAGCAGCGGCGTGGCCCCCTGCACCTGCTCCAGGTAGAGGCCGAAGTAGAAATAGCTGCCGAAGGCCACGAACGCGGCCATCGTGAGGACCACGACCGCGGCCGAGAGGGACGCGGAGCGGAACAGGCGCAGCGGCAGGACCGCGTTCGCCGACGCCTGCTGCCGCCAGAGGAACAGCGCCCCCAGCACGACGAAGCCCAGGAAACACAGCCCGGTGTACAGGTCGAGACCGTCCACGGGGATGCGGACGACCCCCCACACCAGCGCCAGCAACGCGGCCGACAGCAGGATCACGCCGGGGATGTCGATCGGCGCGGCCAGTCGCTCCTCGCGCCCCTTGTCCATCAGCACCAGCCCGGCGATCACGACGATCGCGCAGATCGGGACGTTGAGGAAGAAGATCCCCCGCCACCCGAACTGGCCGACCACCAGGCCGCCGATGAACGGCCCCGCCGCCATGGCCAACGCGCCGAACCCGGCCCAGACGCCGATGGCCGTCTTCATCCGGTCGAACGGGAACAGGTTGCGGATGATCGCCAGCGAGTTGGGCGCGAGCACGGCCCCGAACAGGCCCTGCACGACGCGGGCGGCGATCAGCACCTCGACGGAGCCGGCCAGTCCCGCGGCCACCGAGCTCGCGGCGAACCCCACCATCCCCACGAGGAAGGTGGTGCGGTGGCCGAACCTGTCGCCCATCTTCCCGGCCGTGATCAGGAAGACGACCACCGCGAACATGTAGCCGTTGCTGACCCACTGGAGCTGGCTGAGCTCCGTCCCCAGCTCGACGGCGATCTTCGGGTTCCCGAGCGCCATCACGGTGGAGTCGAGCGCCTCCATCATGGCCCCGAGAGAGACGAGCACCAGGGTGATCCACATCCGGGACGAGACGGTGCTCGCGGGCGCGGCATCGTCGGCACCGGATGGTGACCATGTTTCGTCACGAGGGGGTTGGGTCATGGCTTCTCCCACGGAGGGACGACTGGGTGGATCACCGCGGGCACGCCGCGCGGTGGTGACGAACGATCAGGCGCCGCCGCCGTCGACGAGGATGAAGCGGTTGCCGTCGGGGTCGGTGACGGCCGCCTGCTTGCCCCACGGAGTCTGGTTGGGGTCGTCGACGGTGACGCCGGCGTCGCGCAGGGCGGCCACGGCCTCGTCGGTGTCCTTGGTCTCGAGCATGGCGTTCTGCAGCTTGGGGAGGTCGGGCATCCAGTTGCACAGGACCAGCGTCGTCTGCCCGCCCCTGGGCGCCACCTCGATCCAGCGCAGGTTGTCGCCCATCGGCATCGGCGTCTCGCTGCGGACCTCGAAGCCGAGCTTGTCGACGTAGAACGCCTTGGCGGCGTCCTGGTCGGTGACGGGAATGGTCAACTTCTGCAGATGCGTGATTTCCATGCGGCAATCCTAGGTAGGGAAGATCCTACCCGTCAAGGGTCGGCTACATCCTACGCGTTTCATGTCGCGAGCCGCCGGAGAGCCGTTACGACCGGTTGGCAGCAATGTCGGAGAAGGGTTCGCGACCCGCCTCGGGCATGCTCGGGACATGCACCCGACGAGGCGAGGCCGCGTACTCGTGGCAGGCGGCGGCGTCACCGGGCTGGCGCTGGGCATCGCGCTGCGCCACCGCGGGTTCGGCGCCGTCGTCCTGGAGCGCTCGGCCGGGCCCGACCCGGCCGGTGGCGCGGCCGCAGTCGCAACCGAGGCGCAAGTGGATCACCAGAAGGCACTGTGATGCTCCGTGGTGACAGCGAAATCGCGTCCCAGGAGACATACATAT